>CAZMML010000222.1:1787-6280 GCA_964567335.1 uncultured Nannocystis sp.
AACGAGGGCCGCGCCGCCGTCCGCTTCCTCTACGAGGATCGCCCCGACATCGTCCGCACGCGCGCCCCCGGCTTCCGCGTCGAGCTCCGCCACCGCCTGCGCAGCATCGTCACCGAGGTCCAGGGCCAGCCGGTGCGCACGACGACGCTGCACTACGCGCGTACTCCCTTCAACCCGGCGAGCCTGCTCACCCAGATCGACACCGTCGCTACCGACGGCACGGCGCTCCCCTCCTGGCACCTGTCCTACACCGGCGCGAGCGACGAGCCCCACGCGCGGATCCTCGCCAGCGCTCCGGCGCTCGACCCGACCGCCGAGGGCCGCGCCTGGGTCGACCTCAACGGCGACGCGCTGCCTGACTTGCTCGACACCAGCGCCGGCGCGTGGCGCTCCCGCACGAACCTGGGGACCGATCTCGCCGCGACCTGGACGACGCTCCCCACGCCCGCCGCGACCCTCTCGAGCGCCGCGCGCTTCGCCGACCTCACCGGCGACGGCGTCGTCGACTTGCTCGCGCAGCCTGGCGGCGAGCTGTGGGCCTTCACCGGCGGCACCGTCCCCTTCGCCGAGGCCGCGCCGATCCCCGTCGACCTCGACTTCGACCTGAGCGCCGCCAACGTCGCGCTCGCCGATCTCAACCTCGATGGCCGCGTCGACGTCCTGCGCCACGACGACAGCGACGCGTGGATCTGGCTGCGCAAGTTCGACGCCCCCGGCTACGCGCCCGCCGAAGCCGTCCCCCCCGCGCTCGCCGGCATGCGTCTCGGCGAGCCCGGCGTGCAGCTCGTCGACCTCGACGGCGACCGCCTGCCCGACCTCGTGCGGATCTTGCCGACCGAGCGTCGCGTCCTCGTCGCCGCGGGCGAGGGCCGCGGCAGCTTCGCCGATCCGGTCGACCTCGCGGGCGTGCCCGAAATGCATGAGGCCGAGCGATGGGAGCTCAGCGACATCACGGGCGACGGCGCCGCCGACCTCGTGCGGGTCGGTGACACCATCGAGGTCCACGCCTACCAGCACGACGGCACCTTCGCCCTGGCCGCACTCGTGACGTGGCCCGAGCTCCAGACGGACGAGGTCGTGCTCTTCAGCGACGTCGACGCGAGCGGCACCCTCGACGTGCTGCGGGTCGACCCCACAGGTGCCCAGCCGTGGCGCGTGTGGTCGCTCGCCGAGCGTCCGGGCCTGCTCGCCACCCTTCACACCGAGCTCGGCTATCGCTGCGAATTCACCTACAGCCCGGCCGCTGCGCTCGCCGCGGCCGACACACGGGCGGGCTCGACCTGGGCGACGACCCCGCCGACCGCGATGCCCGTGCTTGTCCGTGTCGACGAGTCCGACGCACACACTCCGTGGACCCGCGTCACCGAGCGTCACGTCCGGGACGGCTGGTACGACCCGGCCCGCGGCGAGTTCCGCGGCTTCGCGGAGCTGCGCGAATTCTCGGAAGGCGACGACACCAGCGAGCCCGCGACCCTCACCCGGCGCTACGACCTCGGCCAGACGGACGAGACGCGCAAGCTCCAGCTCGTCGGGTCCGAGGTTGCGAGCCCGCGCGGTGTCCTCGTCCGCGAGGAACATACCCTCGACGTCACGACCCCTGTCGCGGGCGTCCGCGCGGTCCTCCGCGCCGCCACCGACGTCGTGCACATCGAGGCGGGCCCCGAGTCCGCGGCGATCCGCGTGCGCACCGAGTGGGACCACGACGCCTGGCACAACGTCACCGAAGAGCGCGCCCTCGGACGGACGGACCGTCCAGGCGACGAGCGAATCACGACCCACCTCTACGCCGAGCCGCGCGGCGTCGACGGCCCGCGCGACCGCCTCGCCGAGGCGCTCGTCCTGGACGGCGCCGGCGACCTCGTCACGGCCACCCGCACCTACTACGACGGCGAGCCCGAGGAGGGCCTCCCGCTCGGCGAGGTCGACACCCGCGGCGCAGTCGCGCGCAGCGAGACCTGGCTTGAGGGCGACACCTGGACCGCGACGCTGCGCCAGATCGTCGACCCCCGCGGCAACGTCACTCAGCTCCGCGACGCCGAGGGCGGCACGCTGCGCCGCCGCTACGACGACGCCGGCCTCTTCCCTGTCGAGGAGCGCCTGGTGCTCGGCAGCAGCGCCGATCTGATCACGACCGTGACCTGGGACGCGCGCCTGGGCCAGCCGCAGAGCGTCACCGCGCCCAGCGGCGCCACGGCGCGCGTGGAGTACGACGGCCTCGGTCGCGTGATCGCCGAGATCGAGCCCGGCGACACCGCCGACCTGCCGACGATCCGTTACGCCTACCACCTTGACGACACCCCCGCACGCCCCTCGCTCGTCGTCGAGCGCCGCAGTCGCAGCGGCGAGCCCGACGTCGAGCGCACCGTCACGCACCTCGACGGCCTCGGTCGTGCCCTCCTTGAGGTCACCGCGGACGACGCGGGCACCGGCGCGATCCTCTCCGCGGCGCGGCGCTTCAGCGCGCGCGGTGAGGTCGCCGAGCTGATCGCGGGCGCGCCGCTCCCCGCCACGGTGCTCGCGCCCGGCGCACACGTCGACGTGCCGCAGGCCCCGTCCCTCATCACCCACCACGACGCGCTCGGTCGCGTCGTCTGGACGCGCGACCCCGACGGCTTCGAGACCCGCACCTCCTACGCACCTCTCGTCCTCGACCGCCACGACCACGAAGATCTGCACCCCGAGCCGCCCTACACGGGCGCGCCCGAGCGCACCGAACGCGACGGCCTCGGCCACGTCGTCGCCATCACGAACACCCTCGCGGGCCGCAGGATCACCGACCGTTACGAGGTCGACGCCGCCGGTCGCGTCACCGCGCACGTCGACCCCGCCGGCCACCGCACCGTGTACACGCGGGACGGGGGCGGCCGCCTGACCGACGTCCTCTCCGCGGACGCTGGCCACCTCCGCCAGCGCTTCGACCGCACCGGCCGTCTGATCGAGCGCATCGACGCCACGGGGGCGCGCATCACCTGGTCGTACGACTCGATCGGCCGCCTCCTCCGCGAGCGGGCCTTCTCCGCGGACGGCACTGGGCTCAGCGACATCCGCCGCCACTATGATCTCGGCGGCCCCTTCGCCCGCGGTCAGCTCGTGGCCGTCGACGATGACGCCGGCCGCGTCGAGTTCACACACGACGCGCGCGGACAGATCGTCCAGACGACCCGCCGCTTCGACCGTCCCGAGGGCCCCCTCACCCTCGCACGCGCGCACACCTACGACGCGCAGGGCCGGCCGCTCCGCGACATCTACCCCGACGGCAGCACCCTCGAGCACAGCTACACCGCGCGCGGCCTCGAGGCCCCCGGCGCCTTCGCCGAAGCGACCTACGACGCCCTCGGCCGCTGGCATCACCTGTCCCTCGCGCTAGGAGTCTCGTTGACTCGCGCCCTCGATCACACGGGCCGCGTCCTCGCCCAGCGCGTCACGCAGGGCGAGGCCACGCTCCTCGACCTCACACACCGCTACGACGTCGCCGGCCAGCTCGCCGAGACCCGCGATCTCCTCGCTGCCCACGGCGTCTCGTGGTCGCAGACCTACGCCTACGACGACCTTCGCCGCCTGGTCGCCCGCAGCGCCGGCGGCCACACCCAGCGCTGGCGCTACAGCGACGACGGCAACCTGCTCGAGCAAGCCGGCCGCGCGCTGACCTACGACCCCGCGCGTCCGCACGCCGCGGCTCAGATCGACGACCAGCACCTCACCTACGACCCCGCCGGCCAGCTCGCCGCGGTCGAGGGCGGCGGCCCGCTCGCCGCGGGTACCTGGCGCTTCGACCCCCACGGTCGCGTGATGTCCTTCCTCGCCGAAGGCGGCCGTCGCGTCGAGCACGTCTACGACTACACCGGCGAGCGCGCGATCCGCCGCGAGTACGACGCCCGCGGCGGCCTCGCCCACGAGACGCTCTACTTCGGCGAGACCGTCGAGGTCCGCGACGGCCAGCTCGTCCGCTGGGTCTTCTTCGCCGGTGAGCGCGTCGCCGAGAGCGCCACGACCATGCCGCGCGGCGGCTTCGCCGAGCTCCCTGCCGAGGTCGTCGCGGCCGTGCATCCGCCTCGCGGCCCACCGTCGTCGCGTCGCGCGCTCGTCACTCTGGTCCTCGCTCTCGCGTCCCTCCTGCTCCTCGCCCGTCGCATTCGGCTCCCTGCGCGACGCCGCTGGTCGACCGCGGCCCTCCTGCTCGCCGCGCTCTCGACCCAGAGCTGCCACCACGACGCCGCCACGACGCGGCCGCTCCTCCCGGACGAGCACACCCGCTACCACGTCGCCGACCGCCTCGGCTCCGCGGCCCTCATCCTCGATCACGAAGGCCAGCCGCTCGCGCGCGACCTCGCGGACCCCTACGGCGTTGCCCGCATCGCCTGGCGCGCGGGCGACCTCGCCGGCCCAACCTACCGCTTCACAGGCCAGGAGGACGACCCGCTGAGCGGCTCTGTCGCCATCGGCGCCCGCCACTACCTGCCCGCGCTCGGCCGCTGGGCCAGCCCCGACCCGCT
>CAZMML010000223.1:0-6265 GCA_964567335.1 uncultured Nannocystis sp.
CCGCCCCGCCGCCAGCGCCGCCCGCCCCTCCCCCGCCGCCCCCCCAGACGCGCTACGCCGGCAGCTTCACCTTCGCCGGCGGGGACGCCCAGCGCGAGAAGCTCGCCGCCGCGATCGAGGCTGCAGTACAGCAGATGAACGCCCTGATCCGGCCGATCGCCCGCAAGCGCCTCAACGAGAGCAACCCAGTGCGCGACGCGATCAGCTTCGTCGTCGAGGGCGAGAAGGTCACCGTCACCTTCGCCGCGGGGCGCACGATCGGCGGCACCCTCGGCGGCCCCTCGGTCCCCTGGACCAGCGACAGCGGCAAGCCGGTGCAGGTCGCCTTCTCCATGGTCAAGGACCGCCTCGTCCTCAACTTCACCGCCGACGACGGCGCCCGGCGCGTCGTCTACACCCTCGACGAGACCGGCGACAAGCTGACCTTGAGCGTCACCGTCACCTCGGAGCGCCTCGTCGAGCCCCTCAAGTACGCCCTCTCGTACCGCCGCAAGTGACGACGGCGACGAGCCGGTCTGCTACCGTTGACCTCCAGAGGATCCCCATGCGCTTGGCCTGGCTGCTCGCCCTGACCCTCCCCCTCGTCGGCTGCGACAAGCCGAGCTCGACCGTCCCCGACGCGCCCTCGAACGTGACCGAGTTCCACGTCTCGATCTTCAACGCGTGCACCACCGACGTCGTCGTCGAGGTCGCCGAGCAGCCCAATTCTGGCGGCCGCAAGGTCTACCTCTTCAACCAGGCCCGCGAGACCATCGCCGGCGGGCGCGAGCGGCTCTTCCTCGTCACCAAGCAGGGCGAGGTCCTCGCCACCTATCAGCCGATCCAGGGCAACCAGAAGGCCCAGATCAGCGCCGACTGCACCGCCATCGAGCGCATGCAGTAGCGCCGGCTTGTCCCCCAGGCCCCCGCCGGATACGCTCCAGTGATGCGTCGGATCGCCCTCGTCCTCGCCCTCGCTCTGTCCACGCCCGCGTGTTCAAGCGCCCCCGCCGGCGCGCTCGAGGTCCGCTCGGACACGCGCACGGAGACGATCTCGAGCGCCCAGATCTCTGAACTCCCGCAGATCGACGTCGAGATCCGCGGCCAGCGCTTCTCGGGCGCTCGCCTCCGCGACATCCTCCACCTCGCCGAGATCGTGGCTGGCTTCGACGTCGAGGCCGTCGGCGTCGACGGCTACAAGCAGACCCTCACCTCCGACTGGGTCCAGCGCGACGACACCATCGTCGCCGCCTCCGCCGCCGAAGACGGCCCCCTGCGCCTGATCGTGCCGGGCGCGCCGGGCCTCTCGGTCAAGCGCCTCGTCTCCCTCCGGGTCCTCCGCGCCGCCCCCTGACGACCCGCCGGCCCCTACCCGGACTCGCTGCGCGCGAAGAAGCGGCGCTTGAAGAGCTCCGTCGCCAGCACGTAGGCGCCCGTGATCCCCAGCAGGCCCGCGAGCGTCGGCCAGGGCAGCGGCACCAGGCCGACCAGCGAGGCCCCCGGGAGATAGGGCAGCGCGAGCGCCAGCGCGGCCACGATCGACGTCGACACCACCAGCGTGCGCCCCGGGCGGCTGCGGTGCGCCGGGCCGCGGGTGCGCAGCACCAGCGCCACCGCGAGCTCGGTCAGCAGCGACTCCACGAACCACCCGGTGCGAAACTCCTCCGGACCGGCGTCGAAGAGGTAGAGCAGCGCCGCGAAGGTCAGCAGGTCGAAGGCCGAGCTCAGCGCCCCGAAGCGGAACATGAAGCGCTGGATCATCGCCATGTCCCAGCGCCGCGGCGCCCGCAGCCACTCCGCGTCGACCGCGTCGGTCGCGAGGCCGACGGCCGGCACGTCCGAGAGGAAGTTGTTGAGCAGGATCTGGCCGGCGAGCAGCGGGAAGAAGGGCAAGAAGATCGACGCCGCCGCCATGCTGAGCATGTTGCCGAGGTTCGCGCTGGTGGTCGTCAGCACGTACTTGAGCGTGTTGGCGAAGGTCGTGCGCCCGGCCAGGATCCCGCGGCGGAGGACGTCCAGGTCGGGTCGCAGGAGCACGAAGTCGGCCGCCTCCTTGGCGACGTCGACCGCGCCCTCCACCGAGACGCTGACGTCGGCGGCGTGCAGCGCCGGCGCGTCGTTGATCCCGTCGCCCATGTAGCCGACGACGTGGCCCATCTTCTTGAGCGCCAGGACGATCCGCTCCTTCTGGTCCGGGTCGACCTCGGCGAAGATGTCGGTCCGCTCCGCGACCCGCCACAGCGCCTCCGGCCGCAGCTCCGCCAGCTCCGCGCCGGTGAGGACGCGCTCCGCCGACAGGCCGACGCGCTCCGCCAGGTGACGCGCGACGTGGACGTTGTCCCCGCTGATCACCTTGAGCTGGACCCCGAGCTCGCGCAGCGCCACGATCGCGTCCGCGACCCCCGCCTTCGGCGGATCGCTGAAGAGCAGCAGGCCCTCGAACTCGAGCTCGCGCTCGTCCTCGCGGGTGAAGCGGGGCTGGCGCGGCGTCCGGCGCGTAGCGAGCGCCAGCACGCGCAGCGCCTCGCGGATCGCGGCCTCGACCTGCTCGTCGACCGCCGCCCGGCGCGCGGCGTCCATGCCGCGGCACGCCTCGAGCACCTGCGCCACCGCGCCCTTGGTGATCATCCGGGCGTCCGCGTCCTCGGCGACGACCACCGTGAGCCGCTTGCGGACGAAGTCGTAGGGGACCTCGTCGAGCTTCGGCGGCGGCGCCTCGGGCGGGCCCGACTGCGCCAGCGCCTCGTCGAGCGGGTTGGCGATCCCCGTCTGCAGCACCGCGTTGACGCGCGCGAGCCGGCGGACCCGCTCCGAGGGCGCGCCGCGCTCGTCCAGCGCCGCGTGCAGGCGCATCACGCCCACGGTCAGCGTCCCGGTCTTGTCCGTACACAGGATCTCCATGCTGCCGAAGTTCTCGATCGCGTTCAGCCGCCGGACCAGCACCCCCGCCTCCGCCATCGCCGCGGCGCTGCGCGCGAGGTTGTAGGTCAGGATCGCCGGCAGCAGCTCCGGCGAGAGCCCGACCGCCAGCGCGACCGAGAAGAGCAGCGACTCGATCCCCGGCTTGCCCACCAGCAGATTCGCCGCGAGCACCACCAGGGTCATCATCAGCATCAGCCGCAGCAGCAGCCCGCCGAAGCGGCGCAGCCCGCGGTCGAACTCGGTCTCCGGCGGCCGCAGCCGGAGCCGCCCCGCGATCTTCCCGTACTCGGTGTCCACGCCGGTCGCCACCACCAGGGCGCGGCCGGTCCCGCTGCGGACGTGCGTCCCGAAGAAGAGGTACCCGCGGCGCTCCGCCAACGTCGCCGCCGCCGGGGTCGCCCCGGGCTGCTTCTCCGCCGGGAAGGTCTCGCCGGTGAGCACGGCCTCGCTGACGTGGAAGTCGCGCGCCGCGAGCAGCACCGCGTCGGCCGCGATCAGGCTGCCCGCGCTGAGCTCGAGGACGTCACCGGGCACGACCTCGGCGCTCGCGACCTCGCGCGCGGCGCCGTCGCGGACGACCCGGACCTGCGTCGCCACCCGCGCCCGCAGCCGCTCGATCGCCCGCCCCGCGTCGTACTCCCGCCACACGCTGACCGCGATCGAGGCGCCGAGGATCGCCGTGATCACCACCACGTCGCTCCACTCCCCCGCGAGCGCCGACACGACCGTGGCGATCACCAGGATCAGCACCAGCGGGTTGAGGAGCTGGCGCCCCAGCAAGGTGAGCACGCCCTCCGAGCGCTGCTGCACGAGCTCGCCCGAGCCGAAGCGGCGCAACCTCACCGCCGCCTCGGCGCTCGCGAGGCCCTCCACGCGCGACTCGGTCCGGGTGAGCACCTCCTCCGGCGTCAGGGTCCAGGCCCGCTCGATGCTCTGCGCCACCTGCAGAGCATGCCAGACGCCGACCCGCGGCTCACCCCCGCGCGGCGCGCCACCACAGCGCCCAGATCGTGGTGAAGTGGACGCGGACCCCGTCGAGGCTCGGGTAGCCGACCTCGAGCTCCTCGGTCTGAGTCTCACTACCCGCGGCCCTCAGGACCTCCGCCAGCTCACGCCGGGACCCCGCGGCGTCGTAGGGGCGCGCGAAGAGCATCCCCGACGTCCCGACCGGCTCCGCCGGTCGCGCGACCGTCCCCGCGAGCCGGAGCGCGGCGAGGAGCTCCTCCGCGGCCTCGTCGAAGTCTTGCGGCGGGGCGAGGAGGACCCTCGCCCCGCAGACGCACACGTGCACGCTGCCCTGGAAGGTCCGCCGCTCCCAGGGTCGGACCGACCCGCCGCACCAGACGCACCCCAGCGGGATGGAGCGCGTCGCCTTGTCCATGGTCACGCGTCTCATCGCCGCACCTCAGCCGCAGGGCGGCGGCAACAAGCTCGAGCTCGGGTTGCGGAGGAAGGGACGGATCTGCTTGATCGCCAGCTCGCCCGCGGCGGTGATCTTGAACTCGAGGTCGAAGAGCACCTCGCTCGCCGCGTGCTCGCCGAGCTCCACCGGGAAGCCCTCCGTGAACTCGCTGACCACCGCGCCCAGCTCCTGGAGCTGCTCGTCGCTGAGCACGTAGGTCCCCGGCGGCGCGAGCGAGGACGCCGCGGCCCGCTCGATCGCGGTCACCGCGTGGTCCTCGATCGTCAGCCGGTCGAGCTCCGCCGTCACGCCCGGGGGCGGGCTGACGACGTCGACCTCGCCGAGCTGCACGTTGACCGTGTAGCGCGGGTCCTCGGGGTCCGCCGGGTTGCCGGTGAAGATCACCCCGTTCGCCCGCTCGTCCTCGTAGCGCGTGCTCGCCAGGACCCCCATCGCCGCCGCGCGGTGGTCGATCTGGTAGAACTCCCGCTCCTCGAAGGCCCCGGGGCCCCACAGGCTCGCCCACACCGTCTTCAGCGCCACGTCGACCGGTCTGGGCCCCTTGTCCGCGTCGCACGCCGAGGCGGGCGCGCCCGCCTCGTCGAGCGCGCACGCGCTGACCGAGGTGTAGAGCCCCGCGCCGTTGAAGTCGAGGCCGTCCTCGACGTTCGAGGACGATCGCAGCCGGATCATCACCGCGGGGTCCCCGAACACGTCGGCGACCTGGTCGCCGATCGCCTTGATCAGCCCCTCATCGACGACCCCCTCGGCCACGATCGCGGCCCCCAGGGCCTCCAGGCGCTCGGCCCGCAGCGCGGCGTCCGAGCGGAACTCCGGGTCGTCGAGCCACAGATCGATCGTGTCCGCGAACGAGATCGTCTGCGCCTGGCCCTCGGGCTGCCAGCCGCTCGTCGCCATGAACTCGAGGTAGCGCGCCGTCGGCACGCCGAAGCCCTGCGCCTGGTACTCTCCGGGCAGCGTCTTGTAGAGCGTCGCCAGGCCGGTCACCTTGCCGCCGAAGCGGCCCACCGCCGCGCCGCGCTCCTCCGCCGTGGCCGTCGGGATCGACAGCAGCGGCACGAGCTCGACGAAGTCCGGGTCGGGAGGATGATCGACCGTCACGCTCGGCCGATGCTCCGCCCAGAACGCCTCCGCGTCGTCCACCTCCGCGAGCTGCACGCTGTAGGCCTCGTTGGTCGCGCTGAGGCGCACGAGCTCGCCCTCGTACTCGGCGAAGGCCGCCAGCGGGTCGGCGACGTAGAGGTTCGGCGTCCCGCGCCGCGCCGCCAGGACGTTGACGTGGCTCAGGACGTCCTGGCGCCCGCCCGTCACCACCCCGGCCATCACCCCGACGAGGTCGGCCGGGACCTCCTCAAGGATCAGGATGTCCTGCCAGCCGAAGCCGGTCAGCGGCGCCCCCTTCGGGTAGAGGCGCACGCGCCCGTAGGCCGTGCCGCGCGAGTAGGCCTCGTAGTCCACCTCGCCCTCGCCGCCCGCGCCGCCGAGGATCAGCGGGATCTTCGGGTCGGCGATGCCGAGCACCCGCGACTGCTGCGCCGCGGAGCGCGGCACGAAGCCGAGCTCGCCGACGCCGAAGCGCGGGGCGAGCGCCGCGTACACCGTGTAGAGCTCCTCCTCCGTGAAGATCTCCGCCGGCGCGTCGGGCACCTCGACCGTGAACCCGTAGCGCGCCGGTGGGTCGACCTCGTCGAGCTCGTAGATGCTGCCGGCGATCATCGTCCGGCTCGCCCGGAAGTACACGAGCTCCTGGTACTTCGTCCCGTTGAAGCCCGGGAAGCGCGGCGCGAACGCCTCCTTCAACAGGCACAGGTGGAGCCCGTACCAGTTGGCGTCGTTGAAGACCGTCGGCAGCGGCGCCGCCGAGCCGAGCGGCGCCAGGTACTTGCCGACCCGACGCACCCCCTTGCGCGCCGCCGAGCCGACCGAGATCTCCTTCCACGG
>CAZMML010000224.1:0-6262 GCA_964567335.1 uncultured Nannocystis sp.
CGCCAAGGCGGCGACGTGGACGGGCGCGGGGGTCTTCCGCGAGGTCGGCGGGACGCTGCAAGACCTCGACGGGGACGGCTGGGAGGATCTGAACATCATCTACCACCGGGCGCAGTACAGCGTGTCGATCGCGTCGCTGTCGCTGCTGCAGAACCTCGAGTACGACGTCGCGGCGGCGACCGAGCCGGCGTCGCCGAAGTGGTTCCACTCGGGGCGCAACTACGGGACGCACGCGGCGGCGGTCGGGGCGGACAGCAAGCAGCGGCTGGTGATCGTCGGCGGGGCGCCGCTCGGGACCTTCACCGACGACCTGTGCAACGTCAGCCGCTTCGTGGCGGTGCTCAGCGGGGCGGCGGGGCAGCCGGGGAGCCGGGCGCTGGCGTGGTCGCGCTACTTCAGCTTCTCGTCGACGATCTTCAAGACCTACGACCCGATCTACGCCAACGACCCGATGCAGGACGTCGCCCGCCTGGCGGACGTGGTGGACGGCTGCATCCACCGCTTCTCGGACAGCCGGACGGTGATGGACGGGCAGGAGGTGCTGCTCGTCAACTACTTCAGCATGGACGCGCCGGTCGACCTCTGCCTCGACGAGCAGTTCCAGCTCTACATCCCGCCGACGTGGACGCAGGAGAAGGCGGACGCGTGGTACGGGTGCTTCGGGAAGAACAAGAAGTCGCCGGGCAAGTGGGGGATGCAGGTGCTCCGGGAGGCGGACGGGACGGTCCTGACGGGCAGCCAGACGACCTACGTGTGGGGCTGGGACAAGGCGCTGCGGCCGGGGGACGAGCTGCTCTACCTGGTGGAGTACCTGCCGCCGGTGACGCTGTGGGACCGGAGCGACGTGGCCCCGAGCGCGCTGCAGGTGCAGGCGCTGAGCGGGGGGCTGTGGAGCCCGCGCGGGGCCTTCCCGGCGCCGGGAAGGCCGAAGCTGGCGACGGTGCAGCCGGAGGGGCCGCGCGGGACGGGGGCGTACGCGGCCTTCGTGGAGCTGACGGCGGCCGATCGCGACGGCGACGGCCTGGTGGAGGTGGAGCTCGAGGACGGGACCTTCGTCGGCTGGGACGAGGGGGCGCAGGCCTTCGTGGTCAAGCCGTAGCGGGAGTGGTAGGAGGAGAGATGCTCCGGGATCTGCTTCCGAGGAGAGCACCTGCGCTGCTGCTGCTGCTCGCCGCGTGCGGGCCGAGCAAGGGGCCGCTGGACACCGAGAGCGCGGGGGCGTCGAGCGGCGATCCGACGGGCGGGTCGATGACGAGCACGTCGGCGACGAGCGTGACGGACACGGGGGAGGCCGACCACGGCGTCTGCGACGAGTACCTGGCGTGCCTCGGGGCCGTGTCGCCGGACATGCTGCCCCCGGCGGAGGCGAGCTACGGGCCCTCCGGTTCGTGCTGGCAGGGCGCGCCCGAGCTCGCCGAGGTGTGCCGTGAGGCCTGCGCGATGGGCCTTGCGACCTTTCAGTCGCTCTTCCCCGACGCGCCGGCGTGCGGGGGCAGCGGCACGACGACAGACACGACGCTGACGACGAGCGAGGGGACGACGACCACCACCACGGCGGGGTCGAGCTCGACGACGGAGGGCGGCTTCTGTCAGGATCTGCCGGACCAGCCGCAAGACGCGGCGTGCACCGACCCGAGCGGGTGCGGGTGCGCGAGCGGGGCGTGCTTCGCGGTGCCGGCGCTCGGCGGTCTCTGCGGCGAGTGCCTGCTCGACGCCGACTGCCCGGGCGGGGGCTGCACGAGCCCGAACCCGGTCGCGGGGAAGGGCGCGCTGTGCAACGAGGGCGGCGCCGGGGACGGTTGCCAGAGCGACGCGGTCTGCGAGGACCCAGGGGCGCCGCACTGCACGGAGGTCCTCCTGGTCCCGGGGATCATCGAGGTCTCGACCTGCGGCGAGTGTGCGACGGACGCGGACTGCACGCCAGCGGAGCCGATCTGCACCCCGGTCTACGACCTCCTGAACTTCACGGGCCAGTTCGTGTGCAAGGCCAAGGGCTCGGTGCCCAACAGCGAGGGCTGCTCGCTCGCCCCGGGCGGCGACGCCGCGTGCGCGTCGGGCCGTTGCGGGGAGGCGTCGGTCGTGGGCCTCTTGACGCTCGGGATCTGCGGGGAGTGCGAGTCGGACGCCGAGTGCGGGGGGAAGTTCTGCTCGACCCCGCAGGCAGACCTGGTGTCCGGTCAGCTCTTCGGCGCGGTGTGCATGTGAGGCGGAGCTCGCGCCCGGCGTCGCCCGGGCTGCGCTACCATGCGGCCGATGTCGCCCTCACCGAGCCTCGCCGACTACGCGCGGACGACCCGGGTGCTCTTCACCGATCTGGCGCCCTTCTTCGCGCGGCTGGCGGTCGCGCCGCTGGTGCCGCTGGCGGGGACGAACACCGCGGAGGGCCTGGCGCGGACGCAGAGGTCGTTCGGTCGGACCCTGCGGCGTCTGGGGATCACGCTCGAGGTGCGTCACGCGGAGCGGGTGCCCTCGTCGGGCGGGCTCGTGCTGATGTGGAACCAGGAGACGCACCTCGACCACCTGATCCTCGCCGCGAGCGCGCCGCGGCCCTTCTTCTCGATCTACAACAACGCCGTCGCGCGCACGCCCTTGTACGGGGCGCACATGCGGGCGAGCGGGCACGTGCACGTCGACCGCCGCGACCCGGGGCAGTGGCAGGCGGCGATCGCCGGAGCGGCCGCGAGGGTGCGCGCGGGGGAGTGCGTGCTCGTCAGTCCGGAGGGGACCCGCAGCCGCGATGGCCAGCTCCTGCCGCTCAAGCGCGGGGCCCTGCAGCTCGCGATCGCGGCGGGGGCGCCGATCGTGTGCTTCACGGTGATCGGCGGGCACGCCCGGCTGCCGCTCGGCAGCGCGGTCGTGCGATCGGGGCCGGTGCGGGTGGTGTTCTCGCCGCCGCTCGCGCCGGATGAGGACCCAGAGGCGCTGCGCGCGCGGCTGCTGGAGGTGTTCGAGGCGACCAAGCAGGAGCACGCGCTCCCGGGTTAAGCGGAGGTCGCGCTCGCCCGCGCGATCCGGCACCATGGCGCGCATGGACGCGGACGCACCTTGGGTCCTGTACGGCAACCCCGGCTGGGGCTCGGCGATCGTCGAGGCGCAGCTGCAGTGGTACGGCCTGCCCTTCCGGGTCGAGGCGGTGGGCGACCTGCGGACGCCGGAGGCGCAGGCCCGGCTGGCGCCGCTGAACCCGGTGGTGCAGGTGCCGACGCTGGTGCTGCCCTCGGGCGAGGTGATGACGGAGAGCGCCGCGATCACGCTGCTGCTCGCGGACACCTGCGGGCGCGACGACCTGGTGCCGGGGCCCGGCGCGCCGGAACGGGCGGCCTTCCTGCGCTGGCTGGTGTACCTCGTGGCGAGCGTGTACCCGACCTTCACCTTCGCGGACGAACCGACGCGCTTTGTCCCCGCGGAGGTCGCGGGCGAGTACCGGGCGCGGGTGGACGCGTACGCGCTGCGACTGTGGCGGGTGCTAGAGGCGGTCGCAGGGGCGCCGTGGTTGCTCGGGGCCCGGATGAGCGCGCTGGACCTCTACATCGCGGTGATGACGCAGTGGCGGCCCCGGCGCGCGTGGTTCGAACGCGAGGCGCCGCGGCTGGCGGCGATCGCAGCGCGGGCCGACGCGCTCGCGACGCTCCAGCCGGTGTGGGCGCGCAACTTCCCCGGCTAGCGCATGTGTCGAGCTGCAAGGGCGCGGGCCCGAGTGCGCGCGAGGCATGGGGGCCCCCGCCCCACGCCCCGCTGATCGCCGCGGGCCCCGCTTGTCGCGTCCTGATCCGGCGCCGCCGGGCCTCGCCTTGAGCACCCGGCCCCGCTCTCGCGCCGGAACGACCCAGCGCGGGTCAGGCGTCGCGTCGGGCGGCGAGCCTGAGGCGCGCGATATTCTATCGATCGATTTGACAACCATCGAATTGAAGAGTACATGAGCGCCATGGACGAGGCGCTCGGAGAGCTCATCAAGGTGTTCAAGGGGTTGGCCGACGCGACGCGGCTGCGCCTGGTCGCGGCGATGGTGGAGCGGCCGCGCTGCGGCCAGGATCTGGCGGCGGAGGTCGGCGTGTCGCCGGCGACGGTGTCGCACCACCTGGACGTGCTGCGCGACGCGGGCCTGCTGCTCGAGACGCGCGAGCCGCCCTACACCTTCTTCCAGCTCGACCAGGCCGCCCTGGCGCGGGCGATCCGCCGGGTGTCGACGCCGAAGCGGGTGCGCGCCCTGATCAGCGCCCCGGATCCCGAGGTCGCGGATGTCCTGCGCAGCTTCTTCGACGGGCCGCGGCTGCGCTCGATCCCCGCCCAGCGGCGCAAGAAGGAGATCGTCTTCGAGGAGCTGCTGCGCCGGCTCCCGCGCCGGCGCGAGTACGGGGAGCGCGAGCTCAGCCGCTTCATCGAGGCGATCCACCCCGACTTCTGCACGATCCGCCGCGAGCTGATCATGGGCCGCTACATGGAGCGAGAGGACGGCGTGTACCGCCTGACCGAGCGCGGAAGGACCGCCCTCGGCCGCGCCTAGGCGAGCGCGGCGCCCCGGCCGCGCCGCTGGCCGCCCCCGAGAGCACCCCGGCCGCCACGTCGAGGCCGGGACGTCGAGCTCGAGGACGCGGCCACAAGCCACCGCGAGCCTCACCACCCCGATCTCGCCACGCGCGCCGGCAACGTCTCCAGGTAGACCCGGATGGGGGCGGCCGAAGGGCGACCCCAGCCGGACTGGTCCTCGCTCCTGTCGATCGACCCCAGCGGAGCCGAGAGCCGGCGCCGCGCGTCCCTGCGGAGCTTGCCGCCTTGAGGTCGCGGGTCGCGAGGCGCCGCGATCTGAGGGCCGAGATAGGGGCGACGAAGTCGACCCTATCGGACCGAACATCGCGGCGCCGCGCGACCCGCGACCTCATGAGAGGCAAGACTCCGCGATCGACCCTGCACCGCGCTCGGGCAGCACGGGGCACGTCTAGCCGCCGAGCTTGGACTTGGTCTGGGCGCTCTTGAACTCGCCGGTGCCGACGTACTGGATCATCGTGTCGGGGATCGGCGGGCCGGGCGGCGCGGGCATCTGCGCCGGGACCATGACCATGAACTTGGCGATGAACTTGCTCGTGGCGATCAGCACCGGCTTTTTGCCCGACTTGCTCCGCATCGACTGCTGCGGCGGGATCAGCTTCTGGATCATGAGCGAGCCGGTGCCTGGGGTCGAGTGGGTCGCGGTGGTGTAGGGGCAGCCGGAGACCATGACCCGCATCTCATCGCCCGCCACGCAGACACGCTTTCCCATGACCTTACTCTTGCCGGTCCCGTTCATGACGCCGGGCTGGACGACGACGGTGGCTGGCCCGAAGGCGCTGTCGAAGATGACCTGATCACCGGTGATGAGGATTGGGTCGCCCATGGTCTATCCGTTGTGCACGCCGTAGTTTCCGTACGCGTTGAAGTAGAAGTAGGGCGGCGCGCCGTTGCAGTTGCGGAAGACAAGCAGGCGGTCGTGCTCGATCGAGAGGCGGGCGACGGTGTAGCCGCCCTGGCGGAAGTAGAGGTTGTTGCCGTCGGACTCGAGCCGCCAGCTCCCGATCGTCAGGGTGCCCTGGACGGTGAGGTTGCCGTTGCCGCCCCACTCCTTGCCGACGATGACGCCGCTCTTGTTCAGGAGGTAGAGGAGCTCCTCGCCGTAGATGTGGAGGCGCCCGGTGGAGCGGAAGGTCGCGTTCGGGGGGACGTAGAGGTGGTTGTCGTGGGTGATCTTGAGGCGCTCGGCGCCGTCGGCGCCGCCGTCGGCGGCGATGAAGGAGAAGCTCTTGTCGCTGCGGACGCCGACGTCCCACAACGTGTTGCCGGCGATCGCGCCGGCGCGGCCGTAGCGGAGCGACGCGCGCGCCTGGTCGGGGATCCAGGAGATGTGCGGGTTGTGCAGCATGACGCCCTGGGCGCCGCCCGCGCCGATGGTCGCGTAGCGGTTGTCGCCGTCGCCCCAGTTCTTGGTCGTGCCGAGGACGATCTTGTCCCACCCGCCGGTGGCGTTGGTGAGGCGGAAGGTGTGGGAGTCGACCCCGGTGCTGATGTGGTAGCGGCTGGCGTTGAGGCCGTCGTCGACGGCGGTGAGGACCGGGTAGGTGGCGCCGGGCCGGGCGATCTCGACCGGCTGCGCGTGGACGAGGTCGACGCGGTGGTTCGCGCGCCAGGAGTAGGTGGTGTTGCCGCGGAGCCAGACGATGAAGTCGCGGTTCTGCGGGCCGAGGGCGTAGCGGGCGACGAAGAGCTTGCGGTTCTGGGTGATCGTGACCTC
>CAZMML010000225.1:0-6248 GCA_964567335.1 uncultured Nannocystis sp.
CGACGATCGCGTCGAGCGGGAGCTGGCTCGGCAAGGTGTTGCCCTTGCGGTAGGTCGAGATCGCCGTCCACGAGCGCGCCTCGATCGTCGCCTCGGTCGGGAATTGATCGGCGCCGTACTTGTCCGAGGCCCAGTCCTGCGAGGGATCGCCGGGGTTGTTGGCGCCGTGCCCGCCCTCGATCGCCTCGACCTCCCAGCCGATCTTGCCGCCCCGGCTGGTCGTCACCATGATCACCGGCTGGTAGGTGTCGACGATCCGCCAGAAGTCCGCCGAGGTCGCCTGGTAGTCGACGCGCAGGTCGTAGTCGGGCGAGCCGACCGCGCCCTCGTCGCCGATCTGGTCGTTGCTCGGGTCGCCGTCCGGCGGGAACTCGGGGAAGAAGGAGTAGACGTCGTAGCCGTAGCCGCCCCAGTTCGCGCCGATCCAGCCGTCCGGGTTCTGCGCGGGGTTGGTGCTCCACGGGCGCAGCATCTCGTTGGTCGGCGGCCAGTAGCCCATGAGCACGACGTTCTTCTCGCAGCCTTGCGCGCCGGTGCTGGAGGCGGAGGCGCCGGTCGAGCTCGAGGAGGGATCCGTGGTCGTGTCGCCGGTCGTGTCGCCGGTCGTCGCGCTCGTCGTGGCGCCCGAGGTCGATCCGGTGCCGCCGCTGGTGGTCGGGGCGCTCGTCGCGTCGCCGCTCGACGAGCTCGCGGGCTCGTCGCTCGTCGACGTGTCTCCGGGGGGCGCGTCTCCGCAGCCGGCGAGCGCGGCGAGCAGCGCGGCGAGGGGGAGCCGGCGAGAGGTGCGAGGGGCGGCCTGAGGGCGCGTGGCGTGCGGCATCGCGACAAGATACCGGGACCCGCGGGCGTTCGCACCCCGGGGCGGCCCGGGGGAGTGAATCTGTCCTTATGGACATGTCGACGGGCGCGGCGCTAGGTCCCGCGGACCACCCGCAGGCTGGTGAAGGCGAAGGGGTAGTCGCGCCGGTACCAGTTGCGGAAGCTCGGGCGCGTGGACTCCTCCGCGGTCGCCCACGAGGCGCCGAAGACGACGTCGTGCGCGCCGTCGAAGAAGTCCGCCGAGTAGCCGGGGTAGGTCCGGGCGTAGGCGACGAAGCCCGGCAGCGGGGCGAAGGCGGTGCAGGTCCACTCCCAGCCGTTGCCGAGCAGCTCCTCGACGCCCCACGCGCTGGCGCCGGCTGGGTGGCTGCCGACCGGGGTCGGGGTCCAGCGCTGAAACCCGAAGTTGCCGCGCGCCGGCGTCGGCGGGTCGTCGCCCCACGGGTAGGTGCGGACGCGCTCGTCCGGCGCCCCGAAGGCCGCGCGCCGCAGCTCGGCCTCGGTCGGCAGACGGCCGCCGCGGGCCGCCGCGTACGCGCGCGCCTGCGCGCCGCTGACCTGCACCGGCCAGCCCGCGGCGCGGGCGAAGGGGACCCGCCCGAGCGCCGACTTCACGAAGCGCGCGCCGCCCTCCTCGAGCCAGCTCCGCGGGGTGAGGCCGGCGCGGGCGCTCTCGGGCGCGCCGGCGAGGAAGTCGTGCCAGTCGCGGTTGCGCGCCGGCAGGTCGTCGATCGAGAAGGCGGGCAGGTCGAGGGTGAGCGCGCCGAGCTCGCCATCCCACGCGAATTCGACGTCCTCCAGCGCGACGCCCATGCGTACGCGCCCGGCGGGGATCTCGCGCGGGGAGGCGGCGCGCCCCTCGCCGTCGGCCCCCGCGAGGCCGTCCGCGGGGGCCGGCCAGGACGCAGCGAGCTCCTGTTGCATGTACATCAGCGTCTCGTGGTGCATCCCCTCGTGCTCGGCGATCATGTGCAGGACGCGCCCCCGCTCGCAGAGCAGGTCGCCCGTCCGCTGCAGCACGTCGGGGACGCGCGCGAGGACCTCGCGCCGGGCGAGGTCGCGGTAGGCGAGGACCGCAGGGACCGCGGGCCAGCGGGCGATCGACGCCCCGGCGGCGGCGTCGTCGTCGGCGGGATCGATGCCGCGTTCGAAGAGCCGGTCGAACTCCGGGTCGAGCGGGCCGGCCCCCAGCACGCCGCTGATCTGGTTCCACGCGAAGGCGGGCAGGTGGCCGAGGTAGAAGAGGAAGGGGTGGCGCAGGCCGATCGGTCGCGCCTGCAGGGCCCCCTCGGGGAGGCGCGCGAAGAGGGCGTCGCTGCGCGCGAAGCACCCCCGCAGGCGCGCCGCGAAGGCGTCCGCCGGGCTCAGCACGCCCCTCCCCGCGCGCGCATCAGCGCCAGCGCGAAGAGCCCCTCCGGGTCGGGGTACCAGCCGATCACTGCCATGCCCGCGGCGGAGGCGGCGAGCGAGGCGCGGGTGAACTTGCAGCTGATCTCGGTGCGGAGCTCGTCGCCTGGCGCGAAGCTCAGGCGGAGCTCGAGGCCCCGGAGCGTCACCTGCATCGCCCGCGTGGCGACCAGGCGCATCTCGATCCAGGCCCGGGTCTCGTCATAGAAGGCGCGGTGGGCGAAGGCCTCGGGCTCGAAGTCGGCGGCGAAGCGGCGGTTGAGGTTGTGCAGCGAGCGTCGGTTGAAGGCCGCCGTCACGCCGGCGGAGTCGTTGTAGGCGGCCTCGAGGCGCGCGCGGTCCTTGACCAGGTCGACGCCGAGCAGCAGCGCGTCCGACTCGGCCATCTGGGCCCTTAGATCGCGGAAGAAGCGGGCCCGCTCGTCCGGGTCGAGGTTGCCGATGGTGCCGCCGAAGAACACCACGAGGCGCTCGCCCCCCGGACCGAGGCGCGCGAGGTCGTGGGTGAAGTCGCCGACGACGCCGTCGAATCGGAGCTCGGGGTAATCGGCCGCGAGCCGCGTCACCGAGGTCTCCATGAAGCGGGCGTTGATGTCGAACATCGTGCAGGCGCCGGCTCCGCCGGTCGCTCGCCACGCGTCGAGCAAGATCCGGATCTTGCGCCCCGCGCCGCTCCCGAGCTCGACCAGTCGAGTCGGGTGCGCGGCCCGGATCACCTCGGCCGCGCGAGCCTCGAGGATGCCCAGCTCGGTCCGGGTCGGATAGTATTCGGGGAGCGTCGTGATCTCCTCGAAGAGGGCGCTTCCGACGTCGTCGTAGAGGTAGACCGGGGGGATCTCCGGGAGAGGGCGCATCAACATCGCGCGCAAGCGCGCGCCCTCGTCCCGGGTCCGGGCCTCCTCGTCGCGGGCCGGGCAGGCGCTCCGGCTCGAGGCGTGCAGCGGGCTCATGGTCTCGGCTCCCTCGGTCACGCTACCACTCTCCGGGACCCGGGTGGGGTCGCCGCGACCCTCGACAGGTTGGGTGAATTTCGTGAATCGTCGGGCGTCCTCGATCCTCATGGGCCGTGGCGGGTGTCCCAGGTCCCATGACGAGTGTCCCGGATACGGCCGGGCCGTCGCCCGCCCGCGGGCGGGTCCGTGGGGCTGGGCCACGAATTGGGGTTGGCCCGCGTCTTGCTCTCTTGCTCCGCGACCGACGAACGGTCGAGGAGCCATCATGAAGAGTCTCACCCGCATTCACCCTGCCCTCATTGCCCTGACCTTTTCGAGCGCCCTGCTCGGGGGCGCCGCGCCAGCGGCCGCAGGCGATCCACCGGTCTGCTCGGACGATGAGGACGTGTGCGAGCCGACCAAGCTGGATCACCAGGTCGACTTCCGCGACGACGAGGGGCTGTCGACCGCGCGCTCGATCATCGTGAGCTGCTACGGGACCTCCGCCCAGTACGACATCGTCAGCGGCAACGACGGGACGGGCTACGTGCTGCAGAGCGGCACGATCTCGCTCGGGGTGGTGTGGTGCTGGCCGGGCTCGTATGTGTTCCAGCTCTAGGCCCGGATCGACCTCCGGCGGGGGTCGCCAGGCACGTCCCGGCCGGGCGTTTGTGCGCATGGCGCGCGATCGCGCGGCGCGTCGAGATCGGGTATTGCCTGCCGAGTATGAAGCGCCCGACGATCATCCTCCTCACGATCCTCTCGCTCGCCGCGTGCCAGCAGGGAGACACCAGCAAGGCGTCCCCGAAGGCCGGGCCGACGGCCGCGAAGACGGCGCCGGCGCCCGAGCCGCCGCCGCCGCCCTTCACCGGCAAGCTCACCGTCGAGCGGCTCCTCGCCGCCAAGGCGGCGGACCCGCTCAAGCCCTGGGCTGACAGCCTGGCGCGCATGGAAGGGCAGGTCGGCAAGCCGACGCGGACCTCGGGCAAGCGCTTCGAGTGGGCGGTCGTCGAGGGCGACGACTGCGCGTACACGTACATCGAGAAGGTGGACGGCAAGGAGTTCAAGATGGACGGCGAGGTCGTCGGTTCGGCCATGCCGCCGATGAAGGTCGGCAAGGACGGGCCGGCGATGAACCGGGCCGAGTGCCTCGCGATCACGGGCGTCACGGCGGGTCCGCCCGAGGATCCGAACGCCGCGCCGCCGCCGGCCGATGGCGGGGTGGTCGCGGCGGGCGTGTTCCTCTCCGCGGCGATCGCCGGGCGCTCCAAGTGGAAGGACCAGGTGGTGAAGGTGAGCGGCGCGCTCGGGGGCGTCAGCACCTCGACCGCGGGGGGCGACTCCTTCGTCTCGGTCACGATCAAGGCCGAGGGGGACGCCGCCCAGACGGTCTCGTGCAACTACGAGAAGAACGCCGCCGCGCCGACGCTGACCTCCGGCGCCGCGGTGGTGGCGACGGGCACGGTGGCGATCCGGGAGTGGATGAGCGGCGAGGGCACGAAGCTCGAGGCGGTGCTCGACAAGTGCACCGTCGAGGCCGCGCCCGCGGACAAGGCCGCGGACAAGCCCAAGGGCAAGGGCAAGGGCGCCTGAGCGCGCGTCGTGCGGCCCGGCCGCCGCGGTAGGGGCCGCCCGCCGTGGCGGCCCGGCGAACCGTCGCCGACGGGCTCCCGTCGGCGGCGGTCAGGCGCGAGCGTCGTCTAGGGGCACTCGGCCGCGCACACGGTGTGGTTGACGAACTGGTTGAAGCAGCACTTGTCCGTCTGGCCCTGGCACTCGTTGCAGGGGCAGTTGTTGCAGGCGGGGATGAAGAAGTTCTCGCAGTTGCCGTCGACGCAGATCTCGTCGGCGTTGCACGCGTTGCCGCACTCGCCGCAGTGCAGCGGGTCGTTGTCGAGGTTCGTGCAGGTGTTGCCGCACTTGTTCGGGCTCTGGCCGCCGCACTGAGCGACGCACATGTTGGCGGCGCAGAGCGGGGTCTGGCCGTTGCAGACCTTGCCGCACATGCCGCAGTTCATCGGGCTGTTGAAGGTGTCGACGCACTGGCCGTTGCAGAGCTCGAGGCCGGGGCGGCACACGCAGTCGCCGGTCTCGCAGACCTCGGTCTCGTTGTTGCAGTCGTTGCCGCACATGCCGCAGTTGTTCGGGTCGGTCTGGGTGTCGACGCACTGGCCGTTGCAGCTCTCGAGGCCCATGCCGCACTGGCACTGGCCGTTCATGCACACCCCGCTGTTGCAGTCGTTGCCGCAGCCGCCGCAGTTGTTCGGGTCAGTGGTGATGTCGACGCAGCCGCCCTGGCAGCTGATCAGGTTGTCCGGGCACTGGCACTGGCCGTTCATGCAGAACTGGTTGGCGCCGCAGTCGGTCTGGCAGTCGCCGCAGTGGTTCGGGTCGGTGGACGGGTTGGCGCAGTCCTGACCGCACTGGATCGTGCCCATCGGGCAGGAGCCGACGCAGTTACCCGCCGCGCACACCTCGTTCTGGGCGCAGGCGTTGCCGCACATGCCGCAGTTGTCGGCGTCCGAGTCGAGGGTCACGCAGTCGATGCCGCACATCGTCGCGCCCATCGGGCAGCCGCCGACGCAGTTGCCGTTGGTGCAGGTGTCGCCGGGGTCGCAGTTGTTGCCGCAGCCGCCGCAGTTGTTGGTGTCGGTGGTGACGTCGACGCACTGGTCGCCGCAGAGCACCTGGCCCGGGAGACACTGGCCCGGCGGGAGACACTGGCCCTGGTTGCAGGTCTCGCCCATGGCGCAGGCGACCCCACATCCGCCGCAGTTGTTCGTGTCGACGTTCGGGTCCACGCAGTCGACGCCGCAGAGGATCTGGTCGCCGAGGCACATGCCCCCGGTCATGCCGGTCGTCATGGCCGTCGTCATGCCGGTCGTCATTCCGACCGTCGCGCTCATGCTGCCGCTGCCGCTGTTGTCCGTGCCCGAGCCGGTCCCGACGTCGGTGGTCGTCGGCGCGGTCGTGCTCGTGGCGACGCCGGTGGACGAGCCGCCGGTCGAGCCGTCGGTCGTACCGCCGCCGCCCTTCCCGCCGCCGCAGGCGAGGGGGACGAGGAGGAGGCAGAGGGACGCGATCCAGGAT
>CAZMML010000226.1:0-6233 GCA_964567335.1 uncultured Nannocystis sp.
AAAGGCCTGGTACGCGACCCTCTTCGCGCTCCGTCCGAATGGTGCGATCGAGGCGGTGACGAGCGACCAGCCAGGCGGCGACCTTGTCCCCCTTCGTGGGCCACTGCGCCTCTCGCCTCCGCGGGCCCCTCTCGTCCTCGTCCTCTGCAGCGCGCGGGTCGACCTGCGCGGATGGACCGGCTCCGCCGGAGGCCCCGAGGATACGCTCCGGGGCGCCCGGCTCCGCTTCGCGGCGCGAGCGCTGGCGCCAGCGAGCGCGTTGTCTACTCCCACGTCCACAGCTGAGGTGCGAGTTTTGTAACACGACCACACACCTGTACGGCGGAGCCTGGTCGGCCTGTCAACCCGGACGCTGTCAAGGTGCGAGCACTTTGTCAGTGACGGGAGCGCGCGCTTCGGGCATGGTATCCGCATGAGCATCCTCCAACGCCTCCGTTCCGATCTTCAGAAGAGCGTCGCGGAGCACCAGGCCATGTTGCTGGCCTCGGTGCTGCGCCAGCGCTTCGCCGAGCTGACCCTCGGCGACCTCCGGGAGATCCTGACCAGCCCCCTCGGGCGTGGTATCGACAGCCTGAAGATCGCCGACCTCAGCCAGGGGGTCGTGACCGAGCCGGCCCCGGCCAAGCGCAAGAAGCAGTCCAAGGCTGCCCCCAAGAGCCCGGCCCCGGCCGAGCCGAAGCGCGGCCCCGGTCGCCCGCCCAAGGCCGCACCTGCCGCCAAGAAGGCCGGCAAGAAGCCCGTCAAGCAGGCCTCCAAGCGCCAGCGCGTCACCAGCCGGGACTTCGTGATCGCCGTCTATGACACGCTCAAGGGCGTCGGCGCGCCGCAGACCTCGGGCGAGCTGCGGACCAAGCTCGGGGGCAGCTCGAGCACCGTGTACCGGGCCGTCACCGAGCTGATCAAGGCCGGCAAGGTGCGAACCGAGGGCAAGCCGGCGCGCTACTCGGTCATCGAGGGCTCGTCCCCGCCGCCCCCCGTGAGCGCCGCCCCCGTCGCCCCGGCGCCGGTCGAGCCCGCCGCGAACCCCCCTTCCAAGCGCAGCAAGAAGGAGGAGGTCTCCGCGCGGACGCTCGAGGGCCGCGCGCAGTACCACTCCACGGTCCTCGGCGTGCTCAAGTCCGTCGCTGACTGGATCGGCGCGTCCCAGCTCCGGGCCCAGGTCGGCGGATCGGACAACCAGATCCGGATCGCCCTCCATCGCCTGATGGAGTCGGGTCAGGTCGCGCGCCGCGGCGAACGGAACTCGACGGAGTACCGTTTTACCGGTAAGTAAGGAGCACCATGACGCGCTTTCTCCTGACCTGCGCCGCGCTCGCGCTCGCCTGCGGCGGCAAAGATGAACCGACGACCACGGAGGGTTCGTCGAGCTCAACCACGGATCCGGGGACGGCGCAGAGCACCAGCTCCAGCTCCACCGATCCCAGCACCGGCGGCAGCTCGACCGGCGAGCTCACGACCACGTCCTCGACCAGCTCGACCACCGGCCCCGCCTGCGAGACCGACGCCGCCGACTGCGGCGTCATCGTCGACGGTGTGATGTCCTCCTGCCCCGATCCTCCGGCCGCCACCTCCGAGCTCGTCGTGGAGGCGCTCGGCCCGGGGCAGATCAAGATCACCGAGCTCGGCCACGACTCCAACTGCGACCTGACGATCACCCCGGTCGTCAAGATCTTCGCCAACAAGTCGATCTTCGTGACCTACCAGATCGGCGGGATGCCCATGGAAGGTTGCAGCTGCAAGTACGACATCACGGCGACCCTGACCGGCCTCGCGCCCGGGACCTGGACCGTCACCGTGCTGCCCTACGAAGAGAAGGTCGACGTGCCCTGAGCTGGGCGGCCTCGCCCGCCTCGCGGATCTGCGCGCGCCGCGGCCCTTGCCTGGCGCGCGCAGGCTTGTCAGCGTCAAGGGTCTCATGAGAGACCCCCACGGCCCGCCCGCGCTCGCGGTGCTCCGGTGCAGCGCGTGCGGCGTCCCCCTCGCCCTCGGCGAGGGCCCGATCGCGAACTGCTCTCAGTGCGGACGCTCGAACGAGATCCCCGCAGAGCACCGCGCCCTGCGGGACGCGACCTGTTGGGACGACGCCACCCGCGGCGCCGCGGAGCGGGCCCTCCACGGCTTCGACGCGCCGCCCGGGCTCCTGCTCCGCGCCCTCGCGTTCGCCGCCCGGGTCCCCTTCTGGGTGATCTTCATGGTGCTCGGCGCGCCGCTCTTCTTCATGGCGCTCGGGCTCGTCTGGCCGCTCGCGCAGCGGATCGCAGGCGCCCTGGGGTGGCCGACCGGCGACGAGGTCTCGTCGGCGCTCGTGGTCGCGCTGATGGGCCTCGTGTTCTGGGCCCTGGCGATCGTCCCCAGCTTCCTCGTGACCTACGGCGGACGGCGCGTGACCGCGCGCGCCCGGCTGATGGCCGCGCTCGCCGCGAGACGACCCGAGCACCCGGGCGGCCCGACGAGCTGCCGCTCCTGCGGAGCCCCGCTGGAGCTGCGCCCCGGGGCGCACGTCGCCCGCTGCGCCTACTGCCGCACCGAGAGCGTCCTCGTGGTCGACCCGGGGCACCTCCGCGTCGCCCGCGGCGCGACCAGCAGGCTGGTCCAGACGATGGAGGAGGCGGCGGCGCTCGACCGCGACGAGCGACAGGCGACGCGCGCCCAGGTGCGACGCCGATTGTGGCGCGCCACCTGGAAGACCGCCGTCCCCGTCGCGCTGTGGACCTACATGCAACACGGCTTCGAGGTCGCCTCCCGGACCGGGACCGAACCAGGCGGCGCGATCCTGGCGGGCGTCGTCCTGGTCGGCTTCCTCATCTACCTGATCGGATCGTCGGGCAGCGACGGCGAGACGTGAGCGGGCAGCACCTTCGCCGACTCGGGGACGAGCGCGAGGATCGCGGCGCGGAGCCCCGCCAGCGGGAGCGGCGACCCCCGCGACCTCACCGTCAGGGCGCTCAATTGGCGCGGCCCGGCGCAGGACCCCGGCGCCTTGGCCGCCTCGAAGAACGCCAGGATCTCGTCCATCCGGGTCTCCAGCGCCGGCTCGAACTCGACGCCGATCGGCCCCAGGCCCGCGTCGCAGAGCGCCGCGATCAGGCTCCGCACCGCCGCGAGATCCAGCGGAGGGTCGGCGCCCGGCGCGGCGATGATCGGCACCGCGTCCGGCAGCGGGAGCTGGACGCCGGAGTCAGGCGGCGGCTCCTCGAAGTCGGCGTCGAAGGGGGCGCGCCCCGCCGGACGCGGCAGGGCCCAGGCGCGCACGCCGTCCGTGCTCCACCGGAGCGCCACGTCGAGGTCGACGTCGGTGACCGGGGACGTCTGCTGCGCCGCCGGCCCCGAGAAGGTCCGGGGCGCCACCAGGAACGCGCCCGGCGCCGCCCGTGAGCCCGAGACCAGATGGAAGCGGAGCACGCCCACGCGTCCAAGCGTATAGATGACGCGGACGAGCGCCGCGAAGGGCACCGCCCGATCGGCGATCACATCGACCGCCGCCGGCGGCGAGCCGTCGTAGCGGACCGCGAGCAGGTCGTAGAGCGGAGCCACCAGGAAGCCCCCCTCGTCGGACCCACCGGCGGGCGACGCGAAGGACTCGACCCGATCACCCTCCGGAAAGTAGACAGAGATCTCGCGCTCGCTGACCCACACGTCGGGACCTCCCGCGAGGGGGTCCGGACCGGCGAGCTCGGGGAAGTCGACGCCGAGGCGCGCGGCCCATTGCGCGTGGAGCGAGGGCGGCGGCTCCTCGCGCTGCACGTGGTGGGGAGTGCAGCCCAGCCCCGCGAGGACGCCCCACAGCGCCAAGGGCCCGACTCGATGAGAACCCCGCGTCACGCGAGCCTCAGCCTAGCACCTCCCGTGAAAAGGCGTTGAAGTCCGCGCGGCCCGTGGTGTAGCGTCCCCGCGCGTGCCTGCCCCAGCCAAGCGCTCCGTGATCCGCCCGCGCGTGCTCCCGCGCGCGCGCAAGGTCCAGAAGGTCCCCTTCGTCGAGCTCTACGCCGGACGCCTGCAAGGGGTGGTCTCGTCCGGCTCCGACGAGGAGCGCGTCTACGTCTCCTACTTCGAGGCCGGCAGCGGCAACTTCTATTGCAGCACCAACAACAACCGGCCCTGCGGCGGCCTCCGGGGCTCGCCCTGCAAGCACCTCGTCGAGCTGCTCGAGGAGGCCGTCTTGCAGTACGGGGCGCCCCGCGTGATCGCCTACCTCGGCCTGCCCACCGATCCCGAGAAGGCCAAGCGCGGCGGAGATCTGCTGCGGGACCTCAAGGGCGGGCCGCACAAGGTCGAGGCCGGGATGGTGTTTAGCCGCTTCCTCACCTATCTGCAGTACGTCAGTGTGCCCCCGACCGCCGCTCCCCTGCCGGAGATGGCGTGGTTCGTCCGGTGACTATGCCGCTCTCCGACCTGCGCGCCGCTCCCCCCTCCATCGCCCCGACGACCGAGCTCCTCGCGCGCCTCGACGAGGCGCTCGAGTCGGGCGTCGGCCGCCTCAGCGGCCCCCAGCTCGAGGCCCTGGCGTCGCTGGCCCGCTGCTTCGCCGGCACGCCGCTCGCCGGCGCGCTCGACGAGGCGGTCGCCGGCCTGTCCCGCTCGGAGTTCCTCGACCGCCACTTCGCCGCCCTCGCCGCCGCGCGCTCGGCCGCCTACGGCTCGATCCACGACGCCCTGGTCGCCCAGGCCAGCGCCGCCCTGGAGCGCCCGCGGGCGGCCCTCGACGCCCTCGACGCCGGGCCCGCTCAGGCGCCGCCGCCGAAGGTCGCCGTCCTCCTCGAGAGCGTCCGCCACTGGCTGATGGAGCTGGCGATCGCCGGCTTTAGCAACCTCGAGGTCGGGATCCTCCTGCCTTTCCAGGCGACGCTGGACGCGATCATGGCCGAGCCGACGCTAGTCCGCCACGACGCGCTCCTCTCGGGGCTCCTCGGCGAGCTCCTCTCCGTCTTCCCCGCCCAGGGCAGGCCCGAGATCCCGACCCTCCGCTGGGCCGACCTGTGGTCGCGGGCCATGGTCCTCTCGCTCGCGCCCCCCGCCGCCGCGCCCGCGCGCGCCGTGAGCGGCGAGCTGAGGCCCTTCGCCAGCGACCTCCGCCAGCACGACAACGTCGCCTGTCTGGTCGTCTTCGGCGCGTTGCACGAGGCCGGCAAGCCGCCGCGCGCCGTGCGGACGCAGGTCGCCGCCTTCAAGGTCGACGTCCTCCAGGGCGACGATCTCGGACCGCTGCTCGCCGAGGTCGGCGCCAAGCTGCTGGCCGCGATCGCCGGCGGACAGGTGCTCAAGATCTCCGGGATGTCGCTGCAGGCGACCGGCGACCTGCTGTGGGACGACGCCAAGGCCACCCTCCTGCCCGCCAAGGTCAAGCACGCCGAGGAGGCCGGCGCGGCGCTCGCCGCCGGCCGTCCCTGCCTCGCCCCCGAGGACCGCCACCCCGCCCTGATCGAGGAGCTGGTGCTGCTGAAGGGCGACGCCTACGCGCTCGACAAGGACGCGCGCGCCCTCAAGATCGGAGGTCAGCCCTTCCCCCTGGCGATCGAGCGGTGGGCCCTCTCGGAGGACCTGAGCGCCGCCAACCTGACCGGCAGCAAGGCGATGATCGGGCTCCTCCGCTTCGACGGCGGCGAGTGGTCCTTGCAGCCGGTGATGATCGAGACCCCCAAGGGCGCGCGGATGCTCGGCACCGGCCTCGCGGCGGCGAAGAAGGCCAAGGGGAGCAACCTCGACGTGCTCAAGGAGCGCGCCGGCAAGCTGCTGCGGAAGAAGAGCTGAGATGCGCGCGACGGACACGTCCCCCGAGCTGCTGCAGCGGACCCGCCAGGGCCTCTACTGGCGCCTGGTCTCCGCGCTCTTCGAGCAGGGCGACGCCGCCCCGAACCTCGACGGCCTCGCCAAGGAGCTCGCCGCGCTGACCAACCTCCCCAAGGAGCTGCTCGATCCGAAGGTGACGATCGACATGCTCGTCCACCGCTTCCCGAAGCTCCGCCCCGAGTTCGCGCGTCCGCTCCCCGGCTTCGCCCCCCCACCTGGCGTCGCCGCCGCAGGAGAAGAGGGCGACGCCGCCGAAGCCGCGGCCCCGCCGCCGCCGGAGCCCGCTGAAGAGGCTCCGACCGACCTCCAGGGGACCGTCCAGCGCGCGCTCGTCGTGTCCAAGCTGCTGCTGAACGCCTTCGGCCCCAACACCCAGGGACAGGTCACGGCCCAGGGCTACAGCGCGTGGGCCAAGGACGTCGAGTGGCTCGAGGGCGCGATCGACC
>CAZMML010000227.1:0-6229 GCA_964567335.1 uncultured Nannocystis sp.
GGTCGCGCCCGCGGCGGCGCCCCCGCCCGCCCGCGACGCGGACGCCGAGGTCCGGGCCCGCCACGAGCGAGCGCTGCGCGACCGCGAGGCCGCCGAGCGCCTCCTCGCGGACGATCCGAGCGCCGCGCTGGCGCTGCTCCTCGAGGTCGAACCGACCAGCCCGCAGATCCGCCGCGTCCTCGCCGAGCCGATCGCGTCGGCGATCTTCCGCGGCCACCATGGAGCTGTCCAGAAGGTCATGTTCGGCGGCGACGCGATCGTCACCGTCGACGAGGCCGGCGAGGCGCGCGGCTTCAGCGCGGCCGGCGAACGCGCGACGGCGCCTGTCCTGCCGGCGGCGGACGAGCCGCCCGGGCGGATCGAGCGGGGCCCAGGCGGCGCCCTCGCGATCGTCTCGGAGGGCCGACGCGCGGCGCTCCGGGGGGTCCGCGGCCCGCTGCGGCGGCTCGAGTGGAGCAGCGACGGGGCCCTCGTCGCCGCCTCGGGGGTGTTGGGCGAGGTGTGGGTCGCGCCCCGCGAGGGCGGGCGGGCGCGGGTGCTGGCGGCCTCGGGGTCGCGGGTGCTGGCGCTCGTGTGGGCGTCCGGGCGGCGCCGGCTGGCCATCGGCCGCGAGGACGGCGAGATCGAGGTGTGGCAGGTCGAGGGGCGGACGCGACGGCTCGCCGTGCTGGCCGGCGGGGCGCCGATCACGGCGCTGGCCTTCCGGGCCGACGGGCGCTGGCTCGTCAGCGGCGGCGAAGACGGCGTGGCGCGGGCCTGGTTCGTCGAGGGCGAGCGCCGCGCCGCGCCGCGGGTGCTGCGCGGCCACCAGGGGCCGATCCGCAGCCTCGCCGTCCGGGGCGAGCAGGTCCTCACCGGCGGCGACGACGGGAGCGCCCGCCTGTGGCACCTGTGGCCGGCGGCGGCGCGGTCGTTCGAGCTCGGCGGGCCGATCAACGCGGTCGCGTGGAGCCCGGACGGCCAGCTCCTGGCGGCGGCCGGCGACCGGGACGCGGGCCTGCAGCTCCTGCCTGTCGCGGCCGGCGAGGCCCGCGTGCTCGCCGACGACGCGACCTTCTTCTCGGTCGCCTGGGATCCCGCCGGCGACCGGGTCGCGGCGGCCGACGACCGCGGCCGCGTTCGGATCTGGCGGGCGGCGGGCGACGAGGCCCGGGTCCTGGTCGAACGTCACGAGCCCCTGCTCGCCCTCGCCTGGCGGCCCGCAGGCGATCAGATCGCCTTCGCGGGGATCGAGGGGACCCTCGTGATCTGGGACCTCACGGCTGGCCGGCCTGTGCAGGAGCTCCAGCGCTCGCGCGGGCGGATCGAGGCGCTGGCGTGGGCGCCGGTCGGCGCTCGCCTGGCCTTCGGGACCAGCGAGGGAGGGGTCGCGATCTGGCGCGAGGGCGAGGGGCTGCGGACCCGCGAGGTGGCGGGCGGCGTCGACGATCTCGCGTGGAGCCCAACCGGCGACGCGCTCGCGATCGCGGGCGATCGCCGCGGTCTGCTCGAGCTCTCGACCGAGAGCGGCGCCTCGACCTTGCTGCGCACCGCGGCGGAGCTGCGCGGCGTGGCCTGGGGCGGGGAGGGCCTGGCGGCGGGCGGTGACGACGGGACCCTCATCTTCTGGACCGCGAGGGACCAGCGCCCCGAGGTGATCGCTGCGCACGGCGACGCCTGCTTCGGGGTGGCCTTTGAACCAGGCGGCGCGCGCCTCGCATCGGCTGGCGCGGACGGTCGGGTCGTGGTGTGGGAGCTCAGCGACGAGGCCCGGCGCGCGAGGGCCCGCGCGGTGAGCCCGGCCCGTCAAACCGTGCATGTGCATGGGCGAGAAAACAGCTTCTCCGCGGGGTAATGGGCCTTCGACACCCGCAACTTTTTTCGCGCGAAGCAGTGATCGATCCCGCGAGGGCCGTTACTTGAACGGACGGTGAGTCCCCGCGATGGTGCGGCGGGCGCACCTGGACAAGCAGGGAGGCCTGTCTCTTGCGCAAGGATGCATAATCGGGGGCTCTTCGGTCGTCGCCACCTCTTTCTCCGTCACGGAGGAGAGGGACCGGAGGGACTCCATCAAGGAGAGCATCATGTCGACAGTACGATCGCAGGGGTCGCCCGCCGCGGCGCTCCTGAGGGTGGGGATCGCATTGTCTCTGGTCGCTCCGGGCTCCGCGTGGGCCGGGCAACCAGCAGATCCCGCGAACGAATGGAAGACCGAGCCGCGCGAGGAGCCGAGCGCCGGAGCCGACGTGGACATCGTCGAGGACGTTCCGACCGCGCCTTCCCGCCGGACGAAGACCGCGGGTAAGAAGCGCGTCAGCAGCAAGCAGAAAGCGCAGGCGATCAAGGTCCAGGTCGAGAAGGCGGAGAGCGAGCGGGCGTCGCTGCAGGCGCAGGCGCAGGCGCTCAGCGACGCCGGGAACCTCGAGGGCGCCGTCGGGCTGCTCGCGGGGGGCGCCGAGGCGATGCGAGATCCGGTGCTGCACCTGGCGGCCGCCGACGCGCGGCAGAAGCTGGCGCAGAAGCGGGGCGCGGACCAGGCGAAGGCCGACTGGGAGGCGAGCGTGCGCCACTGCGAGCGGGCCGAGGCGCTGCTCGCGGCGTCGAGCGCCGGTGCGCTCGACGCGGTGCGGGTCGATCCGGACGAGACGGCGGCGATGCGCGCGTGGAGCGAGCAGCTCCGGGCCGCGGCCGACGCGGCGCTCCCGGACCTGCGGCGACGGACGAACCCGGTCCGCCGCAACGCCCGCGGCGAGCTGATCGCCGGCTCGATCTTCCTCGCGGGCGGCCTCGCCGGCGCAGGTGTGATGGGCGGCGGCCTCTACCTCAACGCGGCGGCCAACCAGGAGCTGCCGAAGGCCGACGGTCACCCCGAGTACATCGCGCCGCTCGAAGCCCAGCGGAAGCAGGGGGAGACGATGATCGCCGCCGGCGCCGTCGCCGGGATCCTCGGGCTCGCGCTCGGAGTGACGCTCGTGGCGCTCGGCGCGAGCGACTTCAAGAAGGCCCGCGCCGAGTCGCTCGCGCGCGTCCGCGTGTCGCCGACCTTCGGCGGCATCCACCTGACGGCCCGCTTCTAGGCGCCGCACCCTTCCACCTCATGTCTTCAGGAGAACTTTCGACCATGTCTCATCGTACCCTTGTCCTGTCTCCGGCGGCCGCGGCGCTCGCCATCCTCGCCTGTAACCCCGTGCAGCTCCCGCCCCTCGACGATGAGACCGGCGGGACCAGCGGCGGCGGCGGCTCGAGCAGCGGCGGCGGCTCGTCCGGCTGGGGCTCCTCCTCGACGACGGGCGAGCCCGAGGGCGGCGTGCCGACCCACTGCGAGGACACCGTCAAGCAGACGCTCAGCATCCTCGAGACCAACTGCGCCAAGTGCCACGGCGGCAGCGCGGCCCAGCCGCAGGGGAGCATCAACTACATCACCGACCTCGACGCGCTGATCAAGGAGGGCAAGGTGATCCCGGGCAAGCCGGAGGAGTCGCGGATCTACGTCCGCATGAGCGCGACGGAGTCGCCGATGCCGCCGATGGGCGAGACGCAGCGCCCGGGCCCCGACGACATCACGACGGTCGAGCGCTGGATCGCCGACTGCGCCGGCAAGTCGAGCTGCAGCGACCAGGACTTCATCACCACCGACGAGATGTTGATGGCGATCCTGAGCGACATCGGTAACAACGTCCCGCTCGAGGAGCAGCAGTTCACCCGCTACTTCAGCTTGGTGCACCTGTGGAACACCGGCTGGTGCGACGACAAGATCGAGCCCTACCGCCACGCGCTGGCCAAGCTGGTCAACAGCCTCTCGAACGAGACCAAGGTCCGCGCGCCGGAGGCGATCGACGACAACCGCCTGATCTACCGCATCGACATCCGCGACTACGCGTGGTCGAAGGAGCTCTGGGAGGTGATCGCGGCCTTCAACCCATACGCGATCGAGTACGTGCAGGACACCGCCGACAAGATCAAGGAGGACGTCGAGACCCGGCTCTTCGTCCTGCCCGCGGACGGCTTCCTCGCCTTCGCCTCGCAGCCGCCGCTCTACCACCTGATCCTCGACATCCCGGAGACGCGCCAGGAGCTCGAGGCCCGCTTCGGCATCGACGTCGAGGCGAACATCGCCGAGGAGATCCTCAACAACCCGGACAAGGTCGCGCGCGCCGGCTTCCACAAGTCCGACGTGTCCTTCCACCACCGGATGATCGAGCGCCACGAGTTCCCGGACGCGAGCAACCGGATCTACTGGGTCAGCTACGACTTCAAGGGCAACGACGGCGCGCGCAACTTCTTCGTCGACCCCTTCAACTTCTCGGAGGACGGCGGCGAGATCATCTTCAACCTGCCGAACGGCCTGCAGGGCTACATGCTGGTCAACGCCAACGGCCAGCGGCTCGACACCGCGCCGCCCGACGTCGTCAAGGACAAGAACCAGGAGGACGGCATCGTCGTCAACGGGGTCTCCTGCATGGGCTGCCACGCCCAGGGCATGATCATGGTCGACGACGACCTCCGCTTCGAGATCGACAACGGCGGCGGGATCGGGATCTTCGACCCCGACGAGAAGGTGGCGATCCAGAACCTCTTCCCCAAGCGCACCGAGTTCCAGGAGCTGCTGATGGACGACGCGGGCCGTTTCACCAGCGCCGTCAGCGCCGCGGGGGTCCCGACCGAGGGCGACAAGGAGCCGGTCCTCGCGGTCTTCCTCGCCTTCGACGAGGACGTCGCGCTCCGGCGCGCCGCCGCCGAGCTCGGGCTCACGGCGTCGGACTTCAAGGAGCTGATCGGTTCGCTGAAGACCCGCGACCTCGACGACCTCCGCAAGCCGGACACGGCGATCCTGCGCGACGTGTTCACGGCGAACTTCGCCCAGTCGGTCTGTGACCTCAAGCTGGGCGTCACCTCGAAGTGCCCCTCGCCCTAGCCTTAGCCCACCCGAGACCGCCCGGGCAGCTCTGGCGACCTGCCCGGGCGGTCGCCCCTCTTCGCGGGCGTCCAGCAGCCGGTGGCTGTGGTGGACCACTTCGAAGCCGTCGAGGTCGCCGCTGAACCAGCCGTGGAGGCGGGGGGTCGGCCGGGTCCTCGCTCGCCCAGTCGCCGCTCGCCTGCTCGATCGAGGGCGGGCCGAGAAGGGCGCGTCGTCGGGCGGACTCGCCCGTGAGCGTCGCGCGGGCGGTCGTACCGGACGCGGAGCTGGACGCAACGCTCGTGAGGCTGGAGCTCGTCGCGGCTGTGTCCGTCGCGGGCTCTCCGGCCTTGGACCGCACGCCGCAGGGAGCCCGACGAGCCACGCGCGTCGCATCATCCCAGCGTCGCCCCGCGCAGCCCGGCCGCGCCTCGTGTACCGTGTCGCGTGGTGGGAGACCCCAGCGGTGCTCCAGCGGGAGCGGACCTGACCGAGACGACTGACCCCAAGCCGAAGGGGTTCGAGTCCACGATCATCCCGCGCGGCGGCGGCTCCGGGTCCGCGACCCTCGATTCGCCCTCGGACCTCCTCGCGTCGCCGGCGCGCTCACGCCTCGCGCTGCCGCCGCGCTCTGATCCGCCGAACACCCGCGACGCCGATCGGATCGGGCGCTACGCGGTGCTGAGCCAGATCGGGGAGGGCGGGATGGGCGTGGTGTTCGCCGCCTACGACGAGGTGCTCGGCCGCCGCGTCGCGCTCAAGCTCGTGCGCGGGCCAGAGCGCCAGGACACGCGCCAGCAGGAGCGGCTCCTGCGAGAGGCGCAGGCGCTCGCCCGGCTCTCGCACCCCAACGTCGTCCAGGTCTATGAGGTCGGCGTCGCGGGCGACGGGCTCTTCATCGCCATGGAGTTCGTCCGCGGGGTCACGCTGGCGGCGTGGCTCGCGGAGCGGCCTCGGACCCGCGCCGAGCTGCTCGAGGTCTTCGTCCAGGCCGGCCGCGGCCTCGCGGCGGCCCACCGCGCCGGCCTGGTGCACCGGGACTTCAAGCCGAGCAACGTGCTCGTCGACGCCGAGGGCCGCGTCCGGGTCGTCGACTTCGGGCTCGCCGCGCTCGGCGGTCGGGTCGACCGCGAGGCAGGGATCGCGGGCACGCCCGCGTACATGGCTCCGGAGCAGTGGTTCGGCGGGGAGGTCGACGCGCGCTCGGACCAGTTCAGCTTCTGCGTCGCGCTGTGGGAGGCGCTCCTCAAGGAGCGGCCCTTTCCGGGCCCGACGCTCGACGAGATCCGGGACCAGGTCGCGCGCGGGCGCCTGCCCGAGCGGGTCCGCGTCGCCGCGCCGCTGCACCGGATC
>CAZMML010000228.1:0-6227 GCA_964567335.1 uncultured Nannocystis sp.
TCGTTCAACAACGCCTTTTCATAGCCGGCTCCCACACCGCTAGTAATTGGTTACGAAAAGTTCTCTCTGTCTATCGTGTTTTGATAAAAATCGTTTGATTCGGTCAATCACGGTAGCCGACGCCCAGTCCCGCGCCGACACCCGTCCCCGAGCCGACGGCGCTGGCCGCCGCGACCGCGGCGCTCCCGAGCCGCCCCACGGTCGCAGAGGTGCAGGCCGCGGCGCTGCGGCGCCTCGCCGTCGATCCCCGGGTCTCGCGCGGCTGGCTGCGACGGGCGCGCGCCGCGGCGATCCTCCCGACCGTCCAGGGCGAGTTCGATCAGAGCGTCGTCCACGACTACCAGCTCGACCAGGCCGCCGGGACCGCCGACGAGCTCTCGCAGGATCTCGGGCGCGGACGCGGCGCGCGGGCGCGGGTGACGTGGGAGCTCGACCGCCTGATCTTCAACCCCGACGAGCTGCGCGCGGCCCGGGCCGCGCTGGTCGCCGTCACCCAGCTCTCCTTCGAGCGCCTGCGGCTCTTGCTCGAGATCGCCCTGCTGCCCGCGCAGGGCGGCGAGGAGGCGATCGCGCGACCCCTCCGGGTCGCCGAGATCGAGGCGACCTTGACCGGCCTCACCGGCCTGCGCTTCTGATACGCTCGCGCCGTGAACGCCCGGCGGCTCCCCGAACGCTTCGTCTGTGACCTCGACGTTGAGCTCGATACCGGCCGTGCGCGGGTCCCGGGCCAGATCCGCGACATCTATGAGCACGGGCTCTGCTGCGTCGCCGCCGATCCCGTGCAGCCGGGCTCGAGCGTCACCGCGTACCTGCGGCTCGTGCTCGAGTGGGGCATGAGCGAGCCGATCGCGGTCCTCGGGCAGGTCCTCTGGCTCACGCCGACCGAGGACGAGTATCAGATCGGGGTCGCCTTCTCGCCCATGGCCGCCGACGCCGCGCAGCGCTTCGACGTGCTGCTCAAAGTGCTCTTCGGACAGATCAGCCTGCCCTCACCTGTGGCTGGTTGACCGCGGGGCGCAGCGACTGACGCGCCGTGAACCCACCTGCGCGTGCCTCGCGGCCGCGGCGCGCACATGGGTACGCGGGGCGAGCTCTCACGCGCCTGAGGCCTGCCGGCCGTGACCCGCCTAACTGCGGGACAATATTGACTCTTCGCTGCGAGTACCGACATATGTGTCTCCCTGCGCGCCGCTTGCAAGGTGGCCGCACGGACGAAGCCTCGGCCTCGTCCGCTTTCGCTGGAAGGAACGAACCATGATCCCACCTGCCGACAGAGCCCGCGAGGACAGCCGCCGCGCCCTCAGCATCCTCGCCCGGTCGCTCTTCCGCCAAATGCGGGAAAATGGCTACACTCCCGAGCAGATCGTCGCGCTCTCGTCCGAGTTGCTTGAGCTCGTGAGCCACGATCTCCGCCAGGTCCGCGCGGAAGCCGATGCCCGCTGGGCCGCCGAGTAGGCCGATAACTCACGCCTCGGCGCGTGGACTTGCTCGCGGCCGCTGGGTATTGCTCCCGCCATGATGGCCGCCGGGGGCTCCCCCTTTGCGATCTCCACCGTTGACGAGCTCGACGTCGACAACCGTCGGGTGTTTGTCCGCGTCGACTTCAACGTCCCGCTGAAGGACGGCAAGGTCCGCGACGACACGAGGATCCGCGCCAGCCTGCCGACCCTCGAGAAGCTGCGGGCCCGCGGCGCTCGCCTGATCCTCGCCTCGCACCTCGGTCGCCCTGACGGCGCGCCCGACCCGAAGTACTCGATGGAGCCCGTCGGGGCCCGCCTCGCCGAGCTGCTCGGCTGCGAGATCCGGCTCCCCGACGAAGTCATCGGCGACAGCGTCACCAAGCTGGTCCTCGACACTCGCGCCGGCCAGATCGTCCTCCTCGAGAACCTCCGCTTCCACCCCGGCGAGACCAAGAACGACCCCGCCTTCGCCCAGGCGCTCGCGGCCCTCTGCGACGCCTACGTCAACGACGCCTTCGGCGCCTCGCACCGCGCCCACGCCTCGATCGTCGGGATCCCGACGCTGGTCGCGGCCAAGGCCGCGGGGGACCTGCTCGCGGCCGAGATCAACGCGCTGGGTCGCCTGATCCACCGCCCGGAGCACCCCTTCGTGCTGGTCATCGGCGGCGCCAAGGTCAGCGACAAGCTCCCCGTGCTCCTCGCCACCCTCGAGCGCCTGCGCGCGGGCGACCGGATCCTGATCGGCGGCGCCATGGCCAACACCTTCCTCGCCGCCGCGGGGCTCGCGGTCGGGGCCTCGCTCTGCGAGCCCGATCGCTTCGCGGACTGCAAGAACCTGCTCGCGCGCGCCGCGGCCCGCGACGTCAGGGTCCTCCTCCCGGGTGACCTCCGGCTCGGCGTCGGCCTCAAGGCCGAGACCAGCCGCGTCATCGCCGTCGAGTCCGGCGGCGTCGCCGCCGAGGAGATGGCGCTGGACATCGGCCCGGCGACCGCCGAGCGCTATCAGGCCGCGCTCCAGGGCGCCCGTATGGTCTTCTGGAACGGCCCCATGGGGCTCTTCGAGAACCGCGAGTTCGCGGGGGGCACCCTCGCGGTCGCCCGCGGCGTCGCCGGCTGCGGCGGGTTTAGCGTCGTCGGCGGCGGCGACAGCGTCGCAGCGCTGCAGGAGAGCGGCCTCGCAGCTCAGATCAGCCACATCTCGACCGGCGGGGGCGCCTCGCTCGAGATGATCGAGTCGGGCAGCCTGCCGGGCATCGACATCCTGGTCCGATCCTCCAGCCGGAGCGCCTGACGTGGCACGCATTCGCTGGACGATCGGCAACTGGAAGCAGAACCTCTTCCGCGGCACCGCGGAGATGCTGGCCTCGGGGATCGTGGATGGTCTCCCGCAGGAGCTCCTGGAGGGTCCGGTCCGGGTCAAGGTCGGGATCGCACCGACCCTGGTCGCCATCGACGCGGTGCGGCCCTGGGTCCGGCCGGCGGGACCTCTCTACCTCTTCGCCCAGAACGCGGCCGCTCAGGAAGAGGGCGCCTTCACCGGCGAGGTCGGGCCCAGCATGCTCGAGGACGCCGGGGTCCACGGCGCGATCCTCGGCCACTCCGAGCGCCGGACCCACTTCGGCGAGACCGACGAGATGATCGCGGGCAAGGTCGAGTGCGCCTTGAAGGCCGGCCTGCGGGTCGTTCTCTGCGTCGGCGAAGGGCTCGAGATCCGCGAGCGTGGCGATCACGAAAAGCATGTCATTTCGCAGCTTTCTGCATCACTCGCCCAAGTGACGCCAGAGCTCGTCAGTGAGCGTCTGATCCTCGCCTATGAGCCGGTCTGGGCGATCGGCACCGGCAAGACGGCCACCCCCCGCGACGCCGCGACCATGCACCGCAAGATCCGCGCCTGGCTCGGCGAGCACTTCGGCGACAGCGGCGCAGACAGATCGATCCTGTACGGTGGTAGTGTCAAACCCGGAAACGCCGCCGCCCTCATGGCCGCTGGTGACGTCGACGGCTTCCTCGTCGGCGGCGCCTCGCTCGAATCCGAGAGCTTCCTTCAGATCCTCCGCCTCGTCGCCGAGGCCTCCTAGCGCCCCTCTCCTGCCATGTTCGACATCTTCGTCACCGTCATCACCGTCCTCTACGTCGTCGTCTGCCTCTTCATGATCCTCGTGATCTTGCTGCAGGCAGGTCGCGGCGGGATGGGCACCGCGCTGGGCGGCGGGGCCAGTCAGAGCGTCTTCGGCGGCGGGGGAAGCTCCGACGTTTTGGCAAAGGTTACGCAGTATTGCGCGATGAGCTTCATGATCTTTGCGATGTTCCTCGCGTACGCGGGTGCGCACGCCGGCTCGTCGCGCCTACAGGCCAAGAGCGAGGAGAACACCCCGGCGGAGGTGGAGGACGGCGAGGTCAACTGGGAGGCGATCGGCCCCGCGCCGCAGGATCTCACCCGCTTCGCGCCCGCCGACGTGTCGGAGTCTCCGGCCGAGCCGCCGCCGGCCGAGCCGCCGGCCGAGCCGACTCCGGCCGAGCCGACTCCGGCCGACGCGGCCCCCACCGATCCGGACGCTCCACCGGCCCCGACCGACCCAACAGCGGCGAGCGGAGCGCCCGCGGCGGCGCCCACGACCGAGCCGACTCCGTCCGACACCAAGGCCGCGAAGGAGCCGACCAAGGCGCCCCGACCGACCAAGGCCGCGCCCAAGACTCCAAAGGCCGACGAGCCTGCGCCCGAGGCGCCGCCGACGGACGCGAAGTGAACCATGGGCCCCTTCCTCAAGGTCGAGGGGCTCGGCAACGACTTCATCCTCCTGGATCGTCGCTCGACCTCCCCGCTCGCCCTGGAGCGAGAGCTGAGCGAGCTTCGTGAGCGCGCCCCCGAGCTCTGCGACCGGCGGCGAGGGATCGGCGGCGACGGGATCCTCGTGCTCGCCGCCCCGCGCAGCGCAGCGGCCGACGTCGCGATGATCGTCCTCAACGACGACGGCTCCCGCCCCGAGATGTGCGGCAACGGCCTCCGCTGCCTGGCTCTCGTCGCCCTCGGGCGGCCCGGTGCGATCGTGGTCGACACCGACGCAGGTCTCCGACGCTGCGTCGTCGAACGCGTCGAGGGGGCGCCCTCTCTCCGCGGACATGTCGTCGTCGACATGGGCCCCCCGCGCCTGCTCGGCGCTCGCGCCCCTGCGGCTGCGTCGGGTCGCACCTTCACGGCTGTCTCGATGGGCAACCCTCACGCGGTCGCCTTCGTCGACGAACACGAGGACCCCGAGCACCTGGCCAGGACCCTCGGCCCGGGCGTCGAGCGCGACCCCCTCTTCCCCGAGCGGACCAACGTCGAGTTCGCCCGACGTGCGCCGGACGGGAGCTTCGTCCTCTGGGTCTGGGAGCGCGGATGTGGCCTCACGGGCGCCTGCGGAACGGGCGCCTGTGCCACCCTCGCCGCCGCGATCGACGCTGGCTTCGCCCCGCTCGGCAAGGAGCTCACGATCACCCTCCCCGGGGGCCCGCTCCAGGTCCGTCAGGATCTCCCCGGCGGTCCGATCACCATGTCCGGCCCGGCCCGCGTCGTCTTCCGCGGCGCCGACGCCTAGCCTGACCCTTCGGGCGCGGGACCCGAACGACACGGCGCGCGCTCAGAAGTCGAGCGAGCCTTGCCACCCGGGCGGCACTTCGATCCCGAGGTGGCGGGCCGCCTTGATCGTCGCCACGCGCCCGCGGGGCGTGCGGAGCAGGAACCCGCGCTGCAGGAGGAAGGGCTCGACCACCCCCTCGAGCGTGTCGCGTGGTTCACCGAGACTCGCCGCGAGCGCCTCCACCCCCACCGGCCCGCCGCGGAAGTTCTCGACGATCATCGTCAACAGCCGGCGGTCGAGCGCGTCGAGACCCTCGCCGTCGATCCCGAGCTCGAGCAGCGACGCCTTCGCGTCATCGAGCTCGACCCGCCCCTGCCCGCGCACCTCCGCGAAGTCGCGGACGCGGCGGATCAGACGGTTGGCGATCCGCGGCGTCCCGCGGCTGCGTCTGCCGATCTCACGGGCCGCCGGCTCGCTCAGCGCGGTCCCGAGGATCCCCGCCGTGCGGCGGACGATGGCCGCCAGCTCGTCGTCGCCGTAGAACTCGATCGCCTCGATGATCTGGAAGCGGTCGCGCAGCGGACCGCTGAGCAGGGCCGTCCGGGTGGTCGCCCCGATCAACGTGAAGGGCGCCAGTTCGAAGCCGATCGTGCGCGCGCGGTTGCCCTCGCCGACCGGCAGGTCGATCCGGCCGTCCTCCATCGCCGAGTAGAGGCTCTCCTCGACGGCCGGCGCGAGCCGGTGGATCTCGTCGATGAAGAGCACGTCGCGCGGTCCGAGCGCCGTCAGGTGCCCGGCGAGCACCCCCTTGTGCTCGACGGCCGGCCCGGAGGTCATGTGGAGCTGGACCCCGAGCTCGTGGGCCAGGATCAGCGCCATCGTCGTCTTGCCGAGCCCCGGCGGGCCGTGCAGCAGCGTGTGGTCGAGCGGCTCGCCGCGGGCCTTGGCCGCGCGGACGAAGACCTCGAGCTTGCGCTTGAGCGCCGCCTGGCCGACGTATTCGGCCAGCGTCTGCGGTCGCAGCGCCTTCGCCTCGCGGACCTCCTCCGGCGCGGCCTCGCCGGTGACGAGCGGACGCTCCGCCGGCTGCGCGCGCGCGCGGCGTGGTTTGCTCTCGGGGCCGTCGTCGTGGGGCACGCGCATCGAACTACTCCCACTCGATCGTCGCCGGCGGCTTGCTGCTGATGTCGTAGACGACCCGGTTGAT
>CAZMML010000229.1:0-6209 GCA_964567335.1 uncultured Nannocystis sp.
AGGCGATGGTCCGGCTGGCGCAGGACTGGGTGATGCGCGCGCCGCTGGTCGACGGGATGGGCAACTTCGGCTCGATCGACGGCGACTCGCCGGCCGCGTACCGCTACACGGAGGCGCGGCTGACGAAGGTCGCGTCGGAGCTGCTGGTGGAGCTGCCGAAGGAGACGGTCGACCTGCGGCCGAACTACGACGGCACGGGGAAGGAGCCGGTGACGCTGCCGGCCCGCTTCCCGCACCTGCTCGTCAACGGCTGCACGGGCATCGCGGTCGGCATGGCGACCAACATCCCGCCGCACAACCTCGGCGAGGTGGTGCGCGCGGCGGTGGCGCTCATCCCGCTGCTGGCGCCGGCGAGCGAGGAGCCGGACGCGGCGGCGGCGCGGCGCAAGGCGGCCCACAAGGAGGCGCTGCGGCACATCAAGGGGCCGGACTTCCCGACCGGCGGGCGGCTGGTGGCGACCCGCAAGGAGCTGGCGGCGCTCTACGAGGAGGGCAAGGGGACCTGCAAGCTGCAGGGCGAGTGGAAGGTCCGCGAGGAGGACAAGACGACCTACATCGTCATCACCTCGGTGCCCTACGGGATCGAGAAGTCGGCGCTGGTCGAGGAGATCGGCGAGATCATCGCCGCCAAGAAGCTGCCGGCGCTCGTCGGGGTGCAGGACCTGAGCACGCGCGAGATCCACGTCGAGCTCGAGCTCTCGCGTAAGGCGGGGGCGGAGCCCGAGCTGGTGATGGCGTACCTCTTCAAGCACACGCGCCTGCAGGTGACGGTGAAGTACGACTTCACCTGCCTCGTGCCGGTCGCGGGCTCGGACGTCGGGCGCCCGGACCGCCTCGGGTTGGTCGAGATCCTCGAGCAGTTCCTCGCCTACCGCCTCGAGACGGTCCGCCGCCGCCTCGAGTTCGACCTCCGCAAGCTGCGCGAGCGGATCCACATCCTCGAGGGCTTCGAGAAGATCTTCGACGAGCTCGACGAGGCGATCCGGATCATCCGCAAGAGCGAGGGCAAGGCCGACGCGGCGCAGAAGCTGATGAAGGCCTTCGGCCTGGACGAGGTGCAGGCCGACGCGGTGCTCGAGACGCGCCTCTACCGCCTGGCGCGCCTGGAGATCCTGAAGATCCGCGAGGAGCTCGAGGAGAAGCGCAAGGCGGCGCGCAAGATCGAGGCGATCCTCCGCAGCCCGGAGAAGCTGTGGGCGGAGATCAAGGCCGAGCTCGAGGCGCTCGCCGAGGCCTACGCGGAGCCGCGCCGGACGCGGATCTCGGACGAGGACGTGACCGAGGAGTTCACCGCCGAGAGCTTCATCGTCAAGGAGGACGCGATCGTGCTCGTCACCCGCGACGGGTGGATCAAGCGCCAGCGGACGATCAACCTCGCGAGCACGCGCATGCGCGAGGGCGACGAGGCGCTCGCGCTGGTCGGCGGCAGCACGACGGAGTCGGTGATCCTGCTGACGAGCCGCGGCTCGGCCTACAACCTGCGGATCAACGACGTGCCGCAGTCGACCGGGCACGGCACGCCGGTGCAGCAGCTCTTCAAGTTCAAGGACGGCGAGCGGCTGGTCGCGGCGATCGGGACGGACCCGCGGGTGATGCCGGAGTTCGGGTTCCCGCGGCCCGAGCTCGGCGAGGAGTACGAGGAGCCCTACCCGCACCTGGTCGCGGTGACGAAGCAGGGGATGGCGCTGCGCTTCGCCCTGTGGACGCACCGCGAGCCGAGCAACCGCGGCGGGCGGATGTTCGGCAAGCTCCGCGAGGGCGACGAATTCGTCGCGGTCTTCAAGGTCTACGCGGAGGACGACCTCTGCGCGGTGACCCGCGGCGGGCGGCTGATCTGCTGCAACGCGCAGGAGGTGTCGCTGCTCTCCGGGCCGGGGCTCGGGGTGATCCTGATCCGGCTCGAGGACGGCGACGAGGTCGCCGCGGCGTTCCCGGCGAGCCAGGGCGTCGAGCTGGAGAAGTCGAGCGGCGGGTCGCTGAAGGTCGCGGCCGGCGCCTACGACGCGATGACGCGCGGCGGCAAGGGGGTCGAGCTGTGGAAGCGCGGGTCGCTGAAGCGGGCGATCCTCCCCGAGCCGGCGCTGCCGAACCTCGAGGCGCCGCCGGAGGCGGAGGCGGCGGGCAAGAAGCGGGCGAGCAAGAAGGCGTAGGAGGCCACCATGGTGAAGGTCAGCGGCAGCTACGACGCGTCGGCGATCCAGGTGCTCGAGGGGGTCGAGCACGTGCGCAAGCGGCCCGGCATGTACATCGGCGGGGTCAGCAAGGAGGGCCTGCACCACCTGCTGTGGGAGATCGTCGACAACTCGGTCGACGAGGTGATCAACGGGCACGCGTCGCAGATCGAGGTCCACCTCGACAAGGACGGGCGCGGGGCGACGATCAGCGACAACGGCCGCGGGATCCCGGTCGACACCCACCCGACGCTCAAGGTGCCGGCGATCGTGGCGGTGTACACGAAGCTCGGCGCGGGCGGGAAGTTCGACGGCCAGAGCTACAAGCACTCCGGCGGGCTCCACGGGGTCGGCGCGGCGGTCGCCAACGCGCTCTCGGAGCGGCTGGTGGCGAAGGTGACCCGCGACGGCGCGGCGTGGGAGATCGCGTTCGTCCGCGGCGAGGTCGAGGGCAAGCTGCGCCGCCTCGGCAACGCCCGCGGATCGGGCACGAGCGTGTACCTGCGGCCCGACCCGCAGATCTTCGGCAAGACCGCGGTCTTCGACCCGGCGGTGATCCGCGAGCGCCTCGAGTCCAAGAGCTTCCTGCACAAGGGCCTGAAGATCACCTTCACCGACGACACGAGCGGCAAGACCGAGGCCTTCCACCACGCGGAGGGGATCACGGCGTACATGCGCCGGCTGATCGAGCAGCGCGCCAAGGCGCCGGTCCACCCGGGGATCTTCTACCTCGAGCGCGCCGATGAGCCGAAGATCGAGGTCGCGTTCTCGTGGACCGAGGCGACCGACGACGCGATGCTCTCCTTCGTCAACGGCGTGCCGACGCCGGACGGCGGGACGCACGAGCAGGGGCTCCGCGCGGCGCTCGGCAAGGGCATCCGCGCGTACATGCAGACGCACAAGCTCGAGCCGAAGGGCCTCTCGGTCGCGCTCGAGGACATCCGCGAGGGGATGGTGGCGATCCTCAGCACCTACGTGCTCGAGCCGCAGTTCCAGAGCCAGACCAAGAACCGGCTCAACAACCCGGAGGTCGCGTCGCAGGTCGAGGGGGCGATCCGGCCGGCGCTCGAGCAGTGGCTGCACGAGAACCGCAGCACGGCGGAGGCGATCGTCGCCCGCGTGATCGCGTCGGCGCGGGCGCGGGCGGCGTCGCGGGCGGCGAGCCAGCAGGTCTCGCGCAAGGGGCCGGGCGGGGCGCGCCTCGGGCTGCCGGGCAAGCTCGCCGACTGCTCCGAGCGCGAGCCGGGCCGCTGCGAGCTCTTCATCGTCGAGGGCGACTCGGCCGGCGGCTCGGCCAAGATGGGCCGCAACCGCAAGACGCAGGCGATCCTGCCCCTACGAGGGAAGGTGCTCAACACGGAGCAGGCGAGCCTGTCCAAGGTGCTCGAGAACGAGGAGCTCGGCAACATCGTCAAGGTGCTGGGCTGCGGGGTCGGCAAGGACGTGAACCTCGAGCAGCTCCGCTACGGGAAGGTGATCCTGCTGATGGACGCCGACTCCGACGGCCACCACATCGCCACGCTGCTGCTGACCTTCTTCTACCGGCACATGCGCGAGCTGATGCGCGGCGGCTTCGTGTACCTCGCGCAGCCGCCGCTCTACCGCGTCGACATCGGCAAGGAGACCTTCTGGGCGGCGGACGACGCCCACCTCTCGCGGATCCTCGCCGACAAGGGCCGCGGCAAGCCCGAGATCCAGCGCTTCAAGGGCCTCGGCGAGATGATGCCCGAGACGCTGCGCGACACGACCCTCGACCCGAAGCGCCGCCAGCTGATCCAGGTCAAGATCCGCGACGATCTCCAGACCGATCAGACGATCAGCAGCTTGATGGGCAAGGACAGCGCCGCCCGCTACTCGTTCATCATGGACCGCGCGGCCGAGGCCGACGCGCTCGACGTCTGACCTGCAGGTCCGAAGGCGGGACGGAGGATAGGGGGGCCACCGATGGGACCCTCCGGGCCTGCGCCTTCGGACCTGTTCGCGGGATCCTGGCTGTTTGTCCCTGGCTCTCCGGTCAGCTACTCGACCCGGCTCAATCGAGGCCGCGGGTCATGCTGTGCGGGTTGGTCGCGTGGACCAGCTCGACGCGGCTGTGGACGCCGATCCGGCGGTAGATCTGGCGGACGTAGGTGCGCACGGTGCTAAACGAGAGCCCGGTCCGGCTGGCGATCTGCTTGTCAGTACAGCCGGAGATGACGAGCCGGGCGATCTTCGCCAGGCGGGGCGGGAGCTGCGGCTCCGGGGCCGTGTTCGGGGCGGTCTCGAGGGCCGCGTCAGGGATCACGAGGGCGTAGGTGTGCCCCTCGGCGTGGATCGTCGCTCGGCGGGGCCAGTCCTTTGGATCCGCGGGAGCGGCCGGCGGCGGGATGTCGCCGTCGGGCTTGCGATCGAGGGCGCGCATGGCCGGTGCGTTCATGCAGAGGATTGCGCCCTGTTCGGTGAGGATTACCGCGGGTCGTCGGTAGCCGTGGATCATCTCGGTCAGGACAGCGGCCACCGAGACGGAGCGCGTCTCCTTGGTGTCCGCGCCCTGGCCCGAACGGGTCCACGAGCTGTTGTTGCGAGCGCTTGCGTCAGGAGGAGTTTGGTTGCTGCTTTCGAGCTGCATACACAGTCCGTGTTACTGACTCGGGGTCGATGGTGCCTGACTCGCCAAGGGTCAAGTCAGCAGAGGTAGTGCCCGCGCAGGCAGAGCCGATCCAAAATTCCCCGTAAATCCGAACAGAACGTCGTTTTTGTGGAAAATTCGCGAATTCTGTCGTGACCTTGGAATTCTTGCGCCGCAAGCAGGTCTTATGTTCCTGTCCGTTAGGAGCCCGCGAGTTGGTCGCGGAGGGAGCGGACCCAGGCGTCGAGGTCTCCCATCGTCGCGGTGAGCTGCTCCCGCGTGCGCGCGAGGCGAGTCATCCGGTCGGCGAGGGCCTCCTTGGCGCGCCGCAGCCGCGTGCGCACGGAGCCCTCCGGGATCCCGAGGACCTGTGCGAGCTCGGGCGCGGGCAGGTCCTCCCAGTAATAGAGCTCGAGCGCGAGTTGATAGTCGAGCGGGATCCGCCGCAGCGCCTCGAGGAGCAGGCGCTGCTCCTCGTGCGCCGCGAAGACAGCGCTCGGCGACGGCGTGAGCTCGTCGGTGGAGATCTCAGCGAGGTCAGGAGGGACGCCCTCTCGGCGCCGCTCGCGGAAGTGGGCGCGGAGGATGTTGTGCGCGACGCCGAAGAGGAAGGTCCGGAAGCTCGACTGCTTCTGGAAGCGGTCGCGCGCCTCGACGCAGCCGAGGAAGGTCCGCTGGATCAGATCGTCGACGCCGTGTGAGACCTTGTTGGCGAAGAAGCGGCAGACCGCGTCAAAGTGGCGCTCGAAGAGGGCGTTCCCGGCGCGGCTGTCTCCGGCTCGCCAGGCGTCGAGGAGTTCGAAGTCTGTCGCGGCGCTCGCTATGCTTTTGATGGTATCATCCCTCTCCTCACGGGCGGAAGGCGGCAGAACTTGGACGTGCCGAAGCAGGGGGCGGAGACACGCGACCTAGGGGCGCAGATTTCCGCGGCGGGCGCGTTCTCCTCCGGGCTCGAGGTCCAACAGGTCAAGGCGTCCGTGCGGGCCCGGCTCTTCGGGACCCTGGAGGGCGCGCCGACGATCGGCGGGTTCACGATCCGGCGTCTGATCGGGCGCGGCGGGATGGGTGCGGTGTTCGAAGCGGCCGGGCGCGACGGCGAGGCGCTCGCGCTCAAGGTGCTCCGCGGGCTCGACCCGGCGGCGCTGTACCGCTTCAAGCTCGAATTCCGCGCCCTCGCCGAGGTCGCCCACCCGAACCTGGCGCTCCTCCACCACCTCGTGCTCCGCGGCGACCAGGCCTTCCTGACGATGGAGCTGGTCGACGGGGTCGACTTCTTGACCTTCGTCCGCGAGGACCCGACGCGGCTGCGGCCCGCGCTCGCCCAGGTGGTCGCAGGGCTCGAGGCGCTGCACGCGGCCGGCAAGCTCCACCGCGACATCAAGCCGACCAACGTCATGGTCACCCGCGAGGGCCGCGTCGTGATCCTCGAC
>CAZMML010000230.1:0-6207 GCA_964567335.1 uncultured Nannocystis sp.
CGACGCGGGCGCGGCCGTCGCTGCCGACGAGCACGTTGTCCGGCTTGAAGTCGCGGTGGACGATGCCCTCGGCGTGCGCCGCGGCGAGGCCGCGACCTGCCTGAAGGAACATGTCCCGGATCTCCTGCCAGCCGCGCCGCTGCTCCTGCAGCCAGCCGCGCAGGGTGACGCCCTTGACGAACTCCATGGCGACGTAGATCTGGCCGAGGTGATCGCCGACGTCGTGGACCTGGACGACGTTGGGGTGCGACAGGCGGGCCATCGCCTGGGCCTCGCGGACCATGCGGGCGCGCGCGTCGCTGCCCTGCGAGGCGTCGCGCAGGACCTTGATCGCGACCTTGCGGTCGAGCTCCTCGTCGTAGGCGGCGTAGACGACGCCCATGCCGCCCTCGCCGAGGGTCCGGAGGACCACGTAGCGGTCGATCCGCGGGGGCGGGGGCGGCGACGCGGTGGTCTGCTCGGGATCGGTGCCGGGGCTCGAGACCTGAGTCTTGCGCAGCGCATCGGGCTCCTCGATCGGGCGATCGAGGGTCTGCAGCATCTCGCTGCCGTGGAGCTGCGTCCGTCCGCCGAGGTCCGGGCCGGTGCTCTGGTTGTGAGCGACCTCGGTGCGCATGAGCGGCGCCGGTGCGGCGGGCGGGGGCACCGGCCGGCCGACCATCTGACCAGGCGTGACGGCGACGAGGGTGGAGTCGACGTGGATCTCGCGCGCGCCGGGCGTCTGGGGGGTTCTGGTCTCGGTCTTCACGTGGGTGAGAGGCCTGAGGGCCCCGCGGCTTTCGCCCACTGAGGCTACGCCCGATCCGGCGGGGCGCGGAAGGGGATAGCGAGGGCGGCGCAGGGGCGCGCACGCGCAGCGGCGCGTCCGCGCGCGAGGATCTGGCCGAAGAGACACGCAACACCGCGGCCTGGAGTGGCGTCGCGTCCGAGCGAGCACGCGCGCCCTGGGTCCGAGCTCGTCACGGGCGCCAGCGCGGGGCCCCCCGACCCGCTGCGGATGCGTCACAACTCCCGGGCCGACCCTCGCCGCGCTCCGGCACGATCTCCAGACCGGAGGCCACGCCGGCGACCCCGTCGACCGCACCGGGACCGCACCTCACGGCGCCCGGCCGCGACGGGTAGAGGTGGCCGCAGACGTCGCCGAGGTCGATCCCAGGTCGACGTCAAGATCGAGGTCCGCCCCGAGACCGTCAACAGGTTCCACATCCGCTGCGGCAAGCCCGGGATCTTGGGCCCGATCTTCGTCGACTTCGCCCTGGTCACCGACATCCAGAAGAACCTCGCCGACGGGATCTTCACGGTCGAGATCCGGAACGCACACCGCCACCGTCGAGCACGGGCGCGGCCTGGCCAGCGCCTTCACGGTCGGCTGCGTCACGGTCTCGACCGTCGCCGGCGTGGCCCTGCTCGCCCTGGAGCGAGGGGGCGGTGGAGCGGAACAACCTTCGGCGTGGTCGCCGAGGTGCTCGCCGTCGGGCTCCCGGTGCGGGCTCGAGGAATTGGCGTCGACGACGAAGCCGACCTCGCGGGCGGGCGGGCGCGAGGGCGACGGGCGTCGGCGCCGCCGGGGACCCAGCGCCCGCGGGCGGCGTCGCGGCGTGGGCGCGCTTGCAGGCGAGGAGCGCGACCGAGAGGAGCGAGGGGAAGCGTGGACGCATCTCGAGTGGAAGGAGCCGAGCGCGGGCGCGGACGCGCCGACTCGCCCGCCGGACGGAGACGCGCGAGCGCCCAGGCCCTGTCGGCTCCGCGCGACGCGACCTGCATGCAGAAGAAAGCCCAGCGCGCCCGGAGGCGGTGGAGTAGAAGGGAGCATGGGCGCTTGTCGCCCCGAGGTCCCATGGAGAAGCGAGAGTATTTCGGTGGCGCGCTGAGTTCCTTCATCCTGGCGCTCGGGCACTCGCCCACCGTCGTGGAGAAGATCCTCCGCGACGCGGGGATCGAGCGCCTCGATCCGGAGGGCTGGTATGACTTCGACCGGGCGATCGCGGTGTACCGGCGGATCGCCGAGGAGGTCGGCCGCGCCGCGATCATCGAGGTCGGGCGGAAGATCATCGACGCCGCCGAGTTCCCGCCCGGCATCGACAGCGTCCAGGCGATGCTCGGCAGCCTCGGGTTGGCCTATCACATGAACGCGCGCGGGCCGGACGTCGGCGACATCGTGTGCTCCTTCGAGGACGATCACAGCGCGACGATCGAGTGGTCCGCCGCGGGCCCCTGCGTGGCCGCGATCGGGATCATCGAGGGCTGCTGCGCCCGCCACGGCGCCAAGCCGCTGGTCGAGCACGGCGCGGACTGCCGCGACCGCGGCGCGCGCGCCTGCATCTTCAACGTGTCCTGGTAGCGCTCAGAAGCGGAGCCGCAGCTCGAACTGGGCGCCGATCGGCTGCTGGAACTGGGTCTCGGCGCCGAAGTTGCCCTGGGCGGGGAGGATCGTGCGCTGGAAGTAGCTCACCGGCTGGCCCGGGTTGACGATCTTGGCGTGCTTGAGGTCGCCCAGGTCGCCGCCGGCGATCGCGCGGCTCTGGGAGTAGGAGTAGGTCTCGTCGACGCGGAGGATCGCGCGGGCGTTGGTGAGGTTGACGAGGCGGACCGTCAGCTCGAGCTCGGTCTCGCCGGGGAGCGGATAGGCGTAGGAGAGGCCGAGGTTGACGAAGTAGTTCGGCTCCAGCCGACCCATCGCGCCGCGCGGGAGGACGTAGACGAGCGAGAGCCCGGGGAAGCGGTTGTTGTCGGCGAGCGCGCTGATCGGGGTCCCGGACTGGTAGCGCGCGCTGGCGCCGAGGGTCAGCCGGCCGGCCTTCCGGAGGTCGAAGGTGTAAAAGCCGTCGAGCTTGAGCTGGTGCGGGCGGTTGTCCCAGAGCGGGCCGAAGCTGTTACGGACCAGGTCCGGGATGTCGTAGACGGTGCTCGCGCCGAGGTTGATCGCGCCGGTGTTGCGATCGACGAAGCCGTCATAGTTGCCGATCAGGCGGCTGTAGACGTAGCTGCCCTGGAAGGTCCACCCGCGCGCGAGGCGGCGGGTGACCTGGAAGATCCACGCGTCGTAGTTGCGCCGCGGACGCTCGAAGAGCCCCCCGATCCGGCTGAACGCGTCGGCGACGAAGCGGCAGCGGTTGGCCTCGCGCGCGAGGGTGTTGTACTTCGGGTCGTCGGGGTCGGTCGCCCCGAACTCGGCCTCGAGGCGCTCGCAGGTCTGCTCCTGGCGCACGACGTCGGAGCGCGAGACGCCCTCGCCCGGGTTCGCGAGGAGGTAGTTGACGCCGCCGTTGGTCGAGACGTCCTCGATCGCGCGGCCGAGGTCGTCGTGCTGCCAGCGCACGCCGAGGACCAGGTCCTCGACGACCTCGTGCTCGTAGCCGGCGCTCAGGCGCTGGACGTACATGCCCCGCAGCCGCGGGACGACCACGCCCGCGGTGAGGCCGGAGGTCGAGCGGTTGTAGTCGACGCACCACTCGGTCGGGCTGCCGCCCTCGCTGCGCGGCTGCGCCTCGCCGCCGATCGTCACCGGGGTGCTGCAGTCGGAGTTGCGGAAGGTGCGCTGGACGTTGACGAGCCCGCCGAAGATCCGGTTGCCCAGGATCGCGGGGATCTGGGCGTAGAACCACCCGTAGCTGGCGTAGAGGCGGCTCTTGCCCTCGTCGGTCCAGTCGTACACGAGGCTGACCCGGGGCGCGACGTTGTCGTAGATCAGCAGGCCGCGGCGGCCGAACACGTCGCGGAGCTCCTGGATGTCCCAGCGGAGGCCGGCGATGTGGTAGAGGTTGGAGAGGATCGACAACTTGTCCTGGACGAAGAGCGCGTAGTTCTGGCTGGTGTTGGTCGACCCGTAGGCGGGGACCCGCACGCCGGCCCCGATCTCGCTGGCGATCGCGCGCAGGTCCTGCTGCTCGTAGCGGACGCGCCCGTAGCCGAGCGAGGTGCGGTTGTCGGGGTTGTCGGCGTCGACGATGATCGCGCGGTTGTTGCTGACCCGTTGGGTGTTGTCCAGCGCGTAGCCCCCGGCGGCGGGGTCGTAGCAGTACTCGCCGCCGCCGATCTGTCCGGGCGGACAGTTGCTATAGAAGTCGGGCGCGTTGGTCCCCGAGTAGGTGGAGCGCTGCGCGATCTGGGCGGTGTCGGCGTCGAGGCCGTACTTGAGCTGGTGGGCGCCGCCGCGCTTCCCGCCGAGGAAGTGGGTCAGCGCGAAGCCGCCGCCGATCCGATCCTGGCGCGAGGAGGAGTACGAGCCGATCCCGCCCGAGAGCCAGACGCGCGTCGGGCAGGTCAGGCCGGGCAGGCCGGCGTCGTTGCAGGCGCCGTCGACGCCCTGGACCAGGCGGGTGGCGCCGTCGCGGTCGAGCAGGTCGTAGAGGTTGCGGCCCTGGTTGTCGCGCTCCTGGGTGACGGGGATCTGCTTGAGCGTCGGATCGTCGAGGCGCCACGCCTGCTCGCCGCGGATCCGCGCGAAGTAGAGGTAGGCGTCGATCTCGAGGCGGTCGTTGAGGGCGCGGCCCTCGTACTCGACGCCGGCGGCGCTGCCGTTGCCGAGGTCGACGCCGAAGGTGTCGTTGACGACGCCCGAGCCGACCCGCGAGGCGCCGCCGAGGGTGACGCTCGGGTTGGTGCCGAAGGCGTTGGGCTCGCTGCCCGGCGGCTGGCGGAAGCTGCGCCGACGGAAGTTGGGGCCGCCGCCGCCGGAGAGGCGAAGCCGATGGCGGGGGTTTATCTGCCAGTCGAGCGCGGCGGTCCAGCCGATCTCGAAGCGGCCGGTGCGGAAGCGCTGCTCGGCGAAGCGGACCGAGTCGATGTAGTTGCCGCCGGCGGCGCAGTCGTTGGTCCCGTTCTCGTCGGGGCAGCCCTCGTAGCCGCCCGAGCGGTCCTTGTCGCGCCGCCGATAGAAGGACTGGATCAGCGAGTTGCGGCTGCCGCCAGGGGCGACGCCGACGGCGAAGAAGAGCCGGTCCTTGACGAGCGGGCCGGAGATCGTGAAGACGCCCTGGCCCTCGTACTCGTAGACCTCGGCGACCCGCAGCGCCTCGTCGGTGGCGTCGACGAAGCGCGGCGCGGCGATCCGCGGGGTGAGGCGGAGGAGCGCGGTGCCGCGGATCCGGTTGCTGCCGCCGATCCGGCGCGCGCGCACCAGGCCGCCGCTGGCGCCGCCGTTCTCGGCGTCGAAGACGCCCTCGACGACCTCGACGCTGTCGACGAACTCCTGCACGATCGTCGCGCCGACGGTCCCGAAGGCGGGGCTCGTCATGTTCTGGCCGTCGACGGTGTACTTGCTCTCGGCGCTGGTGCCGCCGCCGAGGCGGATCCCGCCGGCGTCGCGCCCGGCGGTCGGCGAGATGTCGACCACGGCAGTGTAGTCGCGGCTCGTCCCGCCGGTCGGGAGCCGCGGGTCGAGCTTCTGCCGCGTGACCGCCGCGCCGTCGCTCCGCAGGCCGGAGCGCACCTCGACGTCGACGGCCTCGGCGCCGCCGCCGATCGCCAGGTCGAGCCGGAGCTTCGCGCCGGGGGTGAGGTCGACGATCTTGTGGGTGGCGGCGCTCTGGTAGACGATCGTGACCGCGTAGACGCCCGGCGGGAGGCCCGAGAAGAGATAGAGGCCGTCGCCGCCGGTCGCGGCGCTGAGCGGACCCTGCAGGCAGGTGCAGGTGAGCGCCACGAGCGCGCCGCCGACGGGCTCGCCGCGGAGGTCGGTGATCTTGCCCGCGAGGCTGGCGCCGCTCGCGTACGCGGCCGCGGGCGCGAGCGCGAGGAGCGGACCCGGAGCCACGACCAGCGCGCACCCGAGGAGGGCGCGGCGGATCTTCGGTGCGGGGCGCAGGGTCACGGGAGCAGTGTATGAGAGGCCGCGATGCGGCGGTCCAGGCGGCGATCAGAACGGCCGAGGCGCCGGCCGGGAAGATCGATCGCCGCGGCGGCCTCGTGGTTTCATCGCGATGCGTGAGCTCAGGCCGTGCGCCCCCGCGCCGGGGAGCGGGCGGGGATCGCTCAGGCGAGCGGGCCGCGCAGGCGCAGCGCGGCGAAGCGGGCGAGGTGCTCGGCGGCGAGGGGCTCGCGGGCGGCGGCCTCGGCGAGCAGCAGGGCCTCCCCGGCCCAGCCGGCGGCGAGCGCGATCCGGCGGGCGGCGGCCTGGAGCGCGGCCTCCCCCCGCGCCATGGCGCTTCGGACCTGTCCCTTGATCCGGACGATCAGCTCGCGCAGAGCGGCGACGTCGTCCGGGCC
>CAZMML010000231.1:0-6193 GCA_964567335.1 uncultured Nannocystis sp.
GCGGCGCGGTGGAAGCAGAATGGGTTGTTGCCGGGGCGGCCGAGGAGGGGCTCGCTGGTGGCGGTGCAGCCGGCGAGGCAGAGGTCGTTGTAGTAGCAGGTGCGGCAGTAGCCCCAGAGGTCGTCGACGCCGCGGACGCGGGTGAACTGGAGCTGCGGGGCGTCGGCCCAGATCTCGCGCAGCGGGCGCTCGCGGACGTTGCCGGCGACGTTGGCGGGGCCGCCGAGGCTGGGGCAGCCCTTGATCGTGCCGTCGGCCTCGACGCCGAGGATCAGCCGGCCGGCGGTGCACCCCTTGGTGTGGCCGCCGACCTTCTGCGCGCCGCGCAGCGCGGCCTCGAGGGGGCCGAAGTAGCCGAGGTTGTTGGCGGGCCACAGGCGCATGCCAGCGGCGGCGCCGCGCGCGAGGAGGCGGCCGAGGATCTCGAACACCTCGAGCAGCATGTAGGGCTGCAGCAAGAGGTCGGGGCGGTCGGCGGCGTTACCGAAGGGGGCGGTGATCTGGAGCTGCCACCCGCGGATCCCCCGCTCGATCAGGATCTCCTGCAGCGCGGGGAGGGTGGGGTAGGTGAGGCGGCCGATCTGGGTGTTGACGGCGCGCACGAGGCCGGCGTCGCGGAGGTGGTCGAGGGCGAGGAGGGCGCGGCGGAAGCTGCCGGGGACGCCGCGGAGGTGGTCGTGCGCGGCCTCGGTGCCGTCGATCGAGACGCTGACGCTGCGCACGCCGGCGGCGGCGAGCGCCTCGCAGCGGGCGGGGGTGAGGGCGAGGCCGCCGGTGGTCATGGTGCAGTCCATGCCGGCCTCGCGGATCGCCCGCGCGATCAGGATGAAGTCGTCGCGCAGGTAGGCCTCGCCGCCGATCAAGGTGACCTCGCCGACGCCGAGCGCGCGGAGCTCGGCGACGAGGGCGAGCGCCTCGTCGGTGCTGAGCTCGCGCGGGCGCGCCGCGCCGGCGCGCGAGCCGCAGTGGAGGCACTTCTGGTCGCAGCGGAGGGTCAGCTCCCACACGGCGTAGCGCGGGGTCGGCGGGGCGCCCGCGACCCCGAGCTGGGCGCGGCGGTCGTCGGGCGCGGGCAAGCCGGCGACCACGGGGAGACGGCGGCGCGTCTCGCGGAGGCTCACGCGGCCACGCTAACACGGCCGCCGGGGGCGGGCTCGCGCCGATATGACGCCGGGGTCCGGCGACGACGGGGCCATGACACGACTGTCGCGCATGGAAGGCGTCCCTGGCGAAAAGACGAAGGCGGACGCTGGCACGGCTCGTGCACTGGGCCGCGTCATGAAGTTCGCTCCTCTCGCACTGCTCTCCGTCGCGTTCGTCGTCACCGGCTGTCCCTCGGACAAGGAGATGGAGACCGTGGACCCGTCGACCACGGAGCAGCCGACGGGCTCGTCGGGCGACACCGACCCCACGGGCAGCACGGGCAGCACGGGCAGCACGGGGAGCTCGGGCAGCTCGACCGGCGACACCGGCGGGCCGGGTCACGTCGATCTCTTCGGGTGCGGCGCGCCGGAGGCGTGCGAGCCGATCTTCGCCCACCTCGACCCGGAGCCGCCGGAGGCGCTGCAGTGCGCGGGCAAGGTGGTCACGTCGACGGCGGCGGGGGTGATCCGCGGCCTCGACGCGCCGGGCCCGGACATCGACGAGACCGACTACTTCGTGCTCTCGCTCGGGGACGGCAAGGCGCTGGTGCAGACGCGCGAGCGCCACTGCGACACGCTCAACGAGGCGTGCGACCCGCTGCCGCCGTGGGAGCCGGTCTCCGCCCATCAGATGTGCGACCTCGTGCTCGCGGAGGGGCTCGCAGCGGCCTGCGCGAGCGATCCTCCGGCCGGGACCTGCGTGTGGTACCCGATGAACGGCGGGTACACCGGCTGCGTGGAGGTCGCCGACTACACCTGCGACGCGGTGCTGGCGCTGCTCCAGTGATCCGACTCGTCCGAAGCAAGGGGGCTGTGATGAAAGAGCTGTCTGCGATCCTCTCCATGATGTTCGTCCTCGTCGCGATGACCGGCTGCGCGGAGGACGGTGAGAAGGACACGAGCGAGCCGGAGCACGTCGATCTCTTCGGGTGCGGCGCGCCGGAGGCGTGCGAGCCGATCTTCGCCCACCTCGACCCGGAGCCGCCGGAGGCGCTGCAGTGCGCGGGCAAGGTGGTCACGTCGACGGCGGCGGGGGTGATCCGCGGCCTCGACGCGCCGGGGCCGAACCTCGACGAGACGGACTACTTCGTGCTCTCGCTCGGGGACGGCACGGCGCTGGTGCAGACGCGCGAGCGCCACTGCGACCCGGTCGACGAGAGCTGCGACCCGGCGCCCGCGTGGGAGCCGAGCTCGGCGCACCAGATCTGCGACCTCGTGCTCGCGGCGGGGCTCGAGGCGGCCTGCGCGAGCGACCCGCCGGACGGGAGCTGCGCGTGGTACCCGATGAACGGCGGCTACACCCAATGCGTGGAGGTCGCGGACTACACCTGCGACGAGGTGCTGGCGCTGCTCCCCTGAGCCGGTCCCTTGACGCGGGGCGGCCGCCCGGCCTATGGCGTCGCGGTGCCTGCGCCACGAGACCCTGACGAGATCCTCGGCCGTGACCACTTCGACCGGCTGGTCCGCGGCGACGCGATGATCGGCCTCATCGCCGACGTGCCCGCCTTCGAGGCGGCGATGGTCGAGGCGCTGTGGGCGGCGGCGCAGCGCGGGTCGGGTTCGGCCTTCATGACCCTGGGCGAGTGCCACGCGGCGGCGGTCGGCTTCGGGCCGATCGGGGCCTTCGACGGGATCGCGGCCGAGGGCGCGGCGGATCGCGAGTGGTCGCCGGCTGCGCGGGCGATCACCGACGAGGGCGACGAGGGGGTCGAGGCGGCGCTGCGCTGCTTCGCCGAGGCGGCCCGCCTCGGCGTGCGCGAGGCGGCGATGCGCTTCGCGAAGGTGGCGCGGCTCTCGTCGCGCGAGACCCAGGTCGAGGCGCTGCGGCTGCTGCAGGCGCTCCGAGATCCGTCGGCCGCCGAGCTCTACCAGCGCGGGCTGGTGCAGCACTGGCTGGGCGATCTGGGGGCGAGCTGCGCGAGTCACACGGCGGCGGCGGCGGCGGGCGACGCGGACGCGATGTTCGAGCTGTACCTCTACTACGGGCAGGGGCTCGGGGTGGCGCCGGACGCCGCGGCGTCGCGGCGCTGGCTCGAGCGCGCGGCGGAGGCGGGGCAGGCGCGGGCGCTCTACAACTTGGGGGCCGCGTGGGCGTCCGGGCGCGAGGGGCGGGTCGACATGGCGCGGGCGGCGGACTACTACCAGCGGGCCGCGGACCGCGGGAATGGGCGGGCTGCGGCGACGCTGGCGGTGATGATGCTCACCGAGGAGCTCGACCGCGACGACGCGCAGGCCGGGCGATGGCTCGATCGCGCCGAGGAGCTCGGCTTCCCGGCGTGGGAGATGCTGGCGTCGCTCGAGCTCTCGGATCCACGCGCCCGCTGAGCTCCGCCGATTCGCCGCCGCGGACGCCCTCGCCGGGGTGTGGCGCTGGCGGGCGGCGATCGTGCGCGGCGGGCGGGCGCGGCCGAAGGTGACGTCGCGTCGCGGCCGCGAGGCGCCGCACGCGAAGGCCTTGCGGCGCGGCGCGAGGATCCGCTGCAGGCGTTTCGCTCGCCGGGCCTGTCAGGCTCGCGGAGCTTCGAGATGCATGCTTGGTCTTGGTTTCGCGTCCCTCCTCGCCGCGCGGCTCGACCCCGATGTGCCCGTCAACGAGCTCGCGGTCCAGATCTCCCCGACGATCGGCTGGCTGCTGCTGGCCTGCGCGGTGGTGGTGTTCCTGCTCGGGATCGCCCAGAAGGACCGCTGGCGCCGCCTCTGGCTCCGCACCGAGGACCCTCGCGCGCTCGGGCTCTTCCGGATCTGCTTCGCGCTCTTCGTGCTGCTGAACGTCGGCGGGCTCTACGAGCACTTCACCTTCCTGTTCACGGACGAGGGGATCTTCTCGACCGACACGGCGCGCGAGCTGCTGGCGAAGGAGCAGTTCCTCGGCTACGGCGACGGGATCCGCGAGCCGGCGGGCTTCTTCGACTGGGCGGCGGTGGGGCAGTTCCTGAAGGGGCCGAAGTACTCGCTGCTCTTCTTCTGGGACTCGCCGGCGGCGTTCTACCTCCACTTCGCGGGCTTCGCGGCGGTGACGGTGGCGTTCATGCTCGGCTGGCGGACGCGCCTGATGGGGGTGCTGAGCTGGCTGGCGATGCACAGCATCACGGTCCGCAACCCGCTCTACATGGAGGGCACGGACCTCGTCTACAGCTGCTTCTTCTTCTACCTGATCCTGTCGCGCTGCGGGCACGCGTACAGCCTCGACAACTGGCTGCGCTGCCGCGGGCTCTCGCGGCGCGGGCTGCTCAGCGTGCCGGGCGGGCCGGGCGACGGGGCGGGCGTGGCGCCCTCGGACGTGCACCCGCAGGGCCTGGAGGCGATCTATCGCCGGGTGCCGGCGTGGCCGCGGCTGCTGATGATCCTGCAGCTGGCGACGATCTACGTCTACACCGGCTGCGCGAAGACCGGCGGCGTCTGGCTCAGCGGCGACAGCCTCTACTACGCGCTCAACATGGACCACTTCTACCGGGTCCCGCCGCAGTACCTGTCAGCGATCTTCGGCACGACGGTGTTCCGCCTGATGACCTGGGTGGTGCACATCTGGCAGTGCGCGTTCCCGCTGGTGGTGGTCGGGCTGGTGACGCGCTGGGCGATCCGCGAGCGCCTGCCCCGCTACGAGGGGGCGCGCCTGTGGCTGATCCGCGGGCTGTGGATCGCGCTGGCGGCGCTGGCGCTGGCGCTCGCCGAGGTGGCCTTCCCGGTCCACTACGCGGAGGCGCCGGGGCGGCCGAGCCTGGCGGCGGTGCAGTGGCTCTTCGGCGCGGGGTGGGTGCTGCTCTTCGCCGGGCTGGCCTGGTTGTGGCGGCGCCTCCGCGACCGGCCCTTCGAGGTGAAGCTCCGCGGGCGGACCTACCGCCTCGACCTCGAGTGGTTCTGCGGGTGGTTCCTCGGGCGCCGGATCTTCCTGACGATCGGGATCCTGTTCCACGGCCACCTGCTGGTGCTGATGAACATCGGCATGTTCGCGCCGATCATGATGCTGACCTACATGGTCTGCCTGAGCGGGCCCGAGCTGGCGTCGCTCCTCCGCGGCCTGGGCCGCGCGCTGGCCCGCCTCGGGGTGCCCTGGATCCCGGCGGACGTGCGGGCCGGTCGAGCGCCGATCCCGACCGAGGACGCGACGCTCCCGCACCTGCACCGCGACGCGGCGGCGCTGCCGACGGGGGCGATGCTGACGAGCCTGGTCTTGGGGACAGGTGCGGTGGTGCTCGCGGCGCGCGGCGTCCCGGGCGCGCTGTGGGCGACCGGGGCCGGCGCGCTGGTGCTGATCGTCGGGGCGTGGGCCGGCGCGCGCCGCGGCCGACACCGGGTGCTGGCGCGGGACGGGTCGGACGGGTGCCCGCCGGACCGCCCCTGGGCCTACGGGCCGCTGGGGCGCATGCTGGTCGGGTCGCTGGTCGTGTACCACATCACCGCGGTGGCGGTGTGGTGCCTGCCGGACAAGCAGTGCCTCGGAGCGTTCCGCGCCAGGACGCACGCGCCCTTCGTCCACTGGCTGACGCGCACGCACACGGCGCAGGGGTGGAACATGTTCGCGCCCAACCCGCCGCGCCAGAACGTGTTCCTCAAGGTGGTGGTGACGGACGCGCAAGGGGTCGTGCACGACATGCGCACGGACATGTACGCGCCCGAGCGCAAGCCGGTGCCGTGGATCCTCAACGACCGGATCTTCAAGATGAACCGCCGCATGAGCGGCGGCGAGAGCGGCAAGGGCGACTGGTACCAGAAGTGGCACGGGCGCTTCTTCTGCCGCGACTGGGCGCTCCAGCACGGGGGCGAGGCGCCGGAGAAGGTCGAGCTGTACAAGATCTGGTACCGGATCCCGGGCCCCGATGAGGTGGCTCGTGGAGGCTACTACCTGCCGGAGATCCAGCTCGCGCGCGTCGGCAAGGAGAGCCACCTCCACACGACCCGCTGCGCGACGGACCCCGAGGCGCAGTTGAGCGACGAGATCCGGGCCCGCCACGGGCTGCCGGCGCTGCCGGAGGGCGCGCACAAGCCGTGGATCAAGGACCGCCAGAAGAAGTGGGAGCAGCGCAAATGACGTCGATGATCTTGGTTTCCCC
>CAZMML010000232.1:0-6191 GCA_964567335.1 uncultured Nannocystis sp.
AGCTCCTCGGGGAGCCTCGCGCGCGCGATCCCGACGACCTCGCCGGCTTCGATCTGCGCCTCACCGCGCTGCGCTCCCGCCTCGGCGAGGAGGCGGGGCTCGCGCCGCTGATGCAGCACGACCGGGTGCAGCTCGCGCTGCGCCGGTCCGGCCGGGCGCTGGTCGGGCACCTCCTCCTCGACGACGCCGCGCCGCCCCCCCCGCTCGACCTGTCTCAAGTCACATGGCCTGAGCGCCCGAGCGCCCGGACCCCAGGAGAGGCCTGCGCCGTGGGAGCGGCGCTCGCGGCGGCCGACATCCTCAGCGACGCCGATCGCCTCGGCCCGGCGACCTCCGAGCGGATCATGCGGGAGCGGGCCGGCGCCGGCGGCAAGCAGGCGCTGGCCGGGCTCGAGGCCGGTCTCCAGTGCTCCGAGGGGCCCGACCCGGCCACGGCCGCCGCGCTGCGCCGCCTGTGGACGCTCGGCCTGGCGGGCGCGCTCGTCGAGCGCTGGCGCTTCGACGAGGCTCGCCGCCTCCTCGACGACAGCTGCGCCGCCGGACGTGACGAGCAGATCTGCGCCGGCGCGAGCGACCTTCAGGCGCTCGCTCGCCCGCGCATCCCGGACGTCTTCGTCCTCTGCCGGGACCTCGTGTCCGATCCGCAGGCGCTCCGGATCGCCTTCGCCCCGGGCAAGATCTCGCTCGACGAGCGCCCGCTCGCCGACCTCACCGCCCTCGCGCGCGAGCTCGAGGCCAGGCGCGACGCCGCGGGCGGCGAGCTCAGCGTCGTGGTCGGCGCCGACCGGGACATGCGCTTCGCCGACGTTCGCCCGCTCTTCGCCGCCCTCGCCGCCCTCAAGGGCCTCCGCGTCGCGGTCGCCCTCCGCGAGGAGCTCAGCGACAACGGCGACGTGGTCGGCCTCCCGATCACCCTCGAGCTCGGCGACGCCGAGCCCCGCGGCGAGCCCGAGCGCTCCCTCCGCGAGAAGATGCGCGCGCGGGTGTTCGCGGCCGACGCTCGCTCGATCCGGCTGCGGATCGGCATGATCAACCTCGGCGTCGACCCCAATCCGTCCCCTGGCGCGCTCCAGATCGGCACCGCGACGCACGTCACCGAGGGCGAGGAGCCGATGGTCCACGCCACCGACGACACCCCGTGGGCGACCGTCGCCATCGCGCTCGCGGGGAGCTGCACCGGCGCGCGCCTGGTCGATCCGGCGCGCGAGCAGACGCTCCTCGGCCCCGCCTGGCGCGACGCCGACTGCCTCGCGGTCTACTTCGGGCCCAAGGCGCTCTCGGTCACGCCGCGGGGACGCGGCCCGAACAACATCAACTCCGCCCTGCTGGGCGTCCGACCCAAGCTCGAGGCCTGCTTCGCCCAGGGCCTGATCGAGCGCCCCGCGCTCGCGGGTCAGGTCGTCATGCGCTACCGCGTCGAGACCAACGGCGACATGAGCGAGGCCAGCGTGGAGCGCTCGTCCCTCCGGGCGCCGGCCGTCGAGCAGTGCATGGTCGACGCCCTCCGCACCGCCTCGCACTCGGGGGCCGAGCGCCCGGTCGTGATCCGCTACGCCTTCGACTTCTCGACCAGACGCTAGCCAGCCTCGACCGGTTCTTGCTGATCTGCAAGCACGCGGGGCCCGATGCGCTCGGGCGGGCGCGACGCGGCGAACATGGGCCCCCGCCACGCGGGACCGCCATGCGACAGGGCTGCCCCGAGCCGCTTCGATGCGTCGAAGGCCGGGGAGACCCTGCTCCAGCGCCGCAGGGTCGCGCCGGGGATGTTGTCCGCCCCGCGCGGCTCGGCGATCGATCGATACGTCGTGGTGTCGGCGCTAGTCGAGCTTCTTGAAGCCCAGGTAGAAGTCGACGTGCTCCATATCGGTCCGGGCCATGCGCTTCTGGAGCGCCTCGACGTTGCGCGGCGGCGGGATGATCACTCGCTCGCCCGGGCGCCAGTTGCAGGGGGTCGCCACGCTGTGCTTCGACGAGGTCTGGAGGCTGTCGAGCAGGCGCAGCACCTCGTCGATGTTGCGGCCGTTCGTCAGCGGGTAATAGACCAGCGCCTGGACCTTGCGCTCCGGGTTGATGAAGAACACCGCGCGCACGGTCGCCGTGCTGCTGGCCTCCGGGTGGAGCATCCCGAACTTCTGCGCGACCTTCATGTCGATGTCGGCGATCATCGGGAAGGGGACCTCGACGCCGAGGCGCTCCTTGATGTTCTGAAGCCACGCCATGTGGCTGTGGATCGAGTCGATCGAGAGGCCGATCAGCTTGGTGTCGCGGGCGGCGAACTCCTCGTTGCGGCGCGCGAACTCAGCGATCTCGGTCGTACAGACCGGCGTGAAGTCGGCGGGGTGGGAGAAGAGCACGACCCACTTCCCGGCCTGCCACTCCGAGAACTTGATGACGCCGTGGGTCGTCTCGGCGACGAAGTCGGGGGCGACTTCGCCGATCCTGGGGATCGCGCCTGGGATCGCTTCTGACATGGGGAACTCCTTGGGGCCGGACTATAGCGCCTCCGGAGCGCCTACTGACGGGGGATGTCGGGCTCGACGAAGGACCACTTGACCTCGGGGCAACGCTGCCGGAGCCGATCCTCGAAGGCGTTGATCGCCGCGCACGCCGCCTCGATCGTCATCCCCGCTTCGAAGCCGAGCTTCATCGCCACCAGCACCTCGCCGGGCCCCTGCTGGATCGTGATCAGGCGCAGGACGTGCGTGATCTTCGGGTCTTCGACGGCGAGCGCCTCCGCCGCCGCGCTGATCTCGGGGTCAGCCGCCTCCCCGACGAGCAGCGACTTGACCTCGATCGCCAGGAAGATCGCCACCCCGACCAGCACCGCGCCGATCGCCAGGGTCCCGATCGCGTCCCAGCGCGGATCGCCGGTCCAGCTCGCCAGGCCCAGGGCGACCAGCGCGAAGAGCAGGCCGAGCACCGCCGCTGAATTCTCGGCGAACACCACCACGAGGTCCGAGTCCTTGCTGTCCTGCAGGTAGCGGACGAAGGGCTTGTCCTTGCGGCGCTTGTTCATCTCGACGACGTTCCCGACCGTCGCCCACCCCTCGAGCAGGAGCGAGAAGACCAGGATCCCGACCCCGATCAGCGGGTTTTCGACCGGCTCCGGGTGGCCGAGCTTGTGCAGCCCCTCGTAGACCGAGAACACCCCGCCGCCGCTGAAGAGCAGCAGCGCCACCATGAAGGACCAGAAGTAGAGCGAGCGCCCGTGCCCGAGCGGGTGCTGCGGCGTCGGCGGCCGCCGCGACATCCGCACCCCGAGCAGGAGCAGGAGCTGGTTGCCGCAGTCGGCGAAGGAGTGCAGCGTCTCCGCCATCATCGCGCCGGAGCGGGTCATCACCGCCGCGACCCCCTTCGCGCACGCGATCACCGTGTTAGCGACCAGCGACTGGATGATGTGGGAGGTCTCTCCTGCCATCGCGGGGTCCTTCTACCACGCCGGCCCGGGCGCGTTCGCCCTGTCCTTTCAGACACCTCACCCTCATTCGAGCGCCCTCGCGCCGGGCGCTTCCACGCCGGGCGCCCTCGCGCCGTTCGGATCTGAGCGTATTCTGGATTACATAAAAATCTTGAATCTGATTAGACGTTCAGTATTCTGGCCCCATGACGACGTGGGCTTTGGAGGTCGAGGACGCAGAGGACACCCGCGCTCCGGAGGCGCTGCCCGAACGCTCTGAACCGGTCCAGTTCGGCCACCTGGCGGCGCCTGGGCGCCTGATCGAGATCTCCGGAGGCGCCGCCTCGGCGCGGATCACCACCGCCGTCGCGCTCGTCCGCCAGGCCCAGCTCGAGGGCGAGACCACCGTGTGGATCCAGCCCGTCCTCGGCCCGCTCTTCCCGCCCGACCTCGCCGAGTCCGGCGTCGACCTCGACGCCCTGATCGTCGTCCAGATCCCCGAGGAGCGCGGCCAGGCCGGCCTCGCCCGCGCCGCCGAGCTGCTCCTGCGCTCCGGCGCCTACGGCCTCTGCGTCCTCGACCTCAGCGCCCCGCCCCGCCCGTCACAGGTCTCCGAGGACATGCCCGCTCGGACCTGTCCCCCGGGACTGCGCGGGAGCGCCTGGCAGGCCCGCCTCGCCGGCCTCGCGCGCCTGCACAGCAGCCGCGTCGTCCTCCTGACCCGCGGCTCCCCGCAGCGCGACTCGCTCGGCCCGATGATCGGCCTCCGCGTCGCCCCCCGCCGCGAGCGCCGCGCCCCCGGCCTCTTCGCCCTCCGCCCCGAGGTCCTCAAGCACAAGGGCGGCGCCCCCGCGGCCGCCGCCTGGGAGCTGCGCCGCGGCCCCTGGGGCCTCCTCTAGATCCATGTCCCCTTCGCCATGATCTTCGAGACAGATCCTCCGCGGCTCGCCTGCGTCCACCTGCCGGCCTTCCCGCTGCAGGTCCTGCTGCGCGCGCGCCCCGACCTCGCGGGCGCCGCGGTCGCCGTGATCAGCCGCGAGGGCCCGCAGGGCGAGGTCTTGTGGCCGAGCCGGGCCGCGCGCCGCCGCGGCGTCGCCGCCGGCATGCGCTGCGCCGTCGCCCGCGGCCTCGCCCCCGATCTCCACGCCGAGCCTGTCCCCGAGGACGCCCTGAAGGCCGCCGAGGACGATCTCCTGCGGGCGCTCCTGCGCCGCAGCCCGCGGGTCGAGCCCTGCCCCGACCCCCGCGGCGCCTTCTGGCTCGATCCCAGCGGCCTCGAGCGCCTCCAGGGCGACCTCCCCACCTGGGCCGCCGGCCTGCAGGGCGACCTCCTCGCCCTCGGCTACGCCGCCGGCGTCGCCGTCGGCTTCCAGCGCCTGGCCACCCTCGTCCTCGCCCGCGGCGCCCCCCGCCGCCCGCCCCTGGTCCTCGCCACCCCGGCCGAGGAGGCCGCCCGCGCCGGCGCCACCGCGCTCGCCGAGCAGGAGCTCCCGCCTGTCCTCCTGGACACCCTGAGCAAGCTCGGGATCGCCACCCTCGGCGCCTTCCTCGCCCTCCCCGCCGCCGAGGTCCGCGCCCGCCTCGGCCCCGCCGCCGCCGCCCTCCACGCGCGCGCCTCCGGCCGCGAGTGGGCCCCCCTCCGCCCGGTCCAGCCCGACGAGCCCGCGCGCGCCGAGCTCGAGCTCGAGCCCCCCGACGACGACCGCGAGCGCCTGCTCTTCGCGCTCAAGGAGCCGATCGGGCGCCTCCTCCGCCAGGTCCAGGGCGACGGCGACGCCCTCGCCCTGCTCCGCCTCACCCTGGAGCTCGACCACGCCGAGCCCGTCCACCTGACCATCGAGCCAGCCTCGCCCCTCACCAGCGACGAGGGCGATCACCTCCAGGTCCTCGACCTCCTGCGCCTGCGGCTCGGCGCGCTCGAGCTCCCCGCCCTGGTCGTCCGCGCCGTCCTCCTCGGCCTCGGCGCCCGCGCCGGCGCCGAGCAGCTCGCCCTCCTGCGCGGGCGCGGGCGCGACCTCAAGGCCGCCGCCCGCGCCCTCGCCCGCGTCCGCGCCGCCTTCGGCGACCAGGCCGTCACCCGCGCGACCCTCCGCTCCGCCCACCTCCCCGAGGCCAGCTTCGCCTGGGAGCCCGTGTCCGCGGTGAGCGCCCCGAGCGCCCCGGACCTCCCGGCCAACCACCACGAGGCCCACGCCGCCCCGCCCCTGTGCCGGCGGATCCTCCCGCGCCCGCTCCCGCTGCCCGAGCGCGCTGACGACGACGCCGGCTGGCTCGCCGCCAGCGGCCTCGTCCGCGGCGCCGTCGCCCGCATGAACGGCCCTTACCGCGTCAGCGGCGGCTGGTGGGCCCGCGAGGTCGAGCGCGACTACTACTACGCCGAGACCACCTGCGGCGACATCGCCTGGCTCTTCTACGACCGCCCGCGCGCCCGCTGGTTCCTCCACGCGGTCCTCGACTGACCATGAGCCCCCGCGCCGCGGCCCTGTGGGTCAAGAGCAACTTCTCCTTCCTCGAGGGCGCCTCGCACCCCGCCGAGCTGGTCGCCGCCGCCAAGGAGCGCGGCCTCGCCGCCCTCGCCCTCACCGACCGCGACGGCGTCTACGGCCTCGTGCGCGCCCACGTCGAGGCCCAGCGCGTCGGCCTCCCGCTGATCTGCGGCGCCCAGGTCACGATCGGCGACCCCGACGACCTCCGCGACGTCCCGCCCGAGCTCCCCCCCGAGGGCGACCCCGACGACCCTGAGGGCGCCGCCGCCGACCCCAAGCCCGTGGGTCTTGGGTTCGTGAGGGTTCGT
>CAZMML010000233.1:0-6175 GCA_964567335.1 uncultured Nannocystis sp.
CGGGCTGTCCGCGCGGGCTGTGGGTGACCGCGTTGTCGATCAGGTTGCGGAGGGCCCGGGCGAGGTCGTTGGCCGCGCCGCGCACGCGCGGGAGCTCGCCGAGCGGCTCGGGGACGACGACGAGGGGGACCTCGCGGGCCTCGGCCGGGCCGCGAGCCATCCGCAGCGCCTCGCTCACGACGTCGGCGGGGGCGGCGTCGTGGGCGCCTTGCGCCTCGCTCTGCACGCGGGCGAGGCGCAGGAGGTCCTCGGCGAGGGCGATCAGGGCGTCGACCGAGCTGAGCATCTCGGCGAGCGCGGCGCGGTACTCCGCGGGCTCGCGCTCGCGGCGGAGCGCGAGCTGCAGCTCGCCGCGCAGGCTCGCCAGCGGCGAGCGCAGCTCGTGGGCGGCGTGGGTGACGAAGCGCCGCTGCGAGGTCACCAGCTCGTCGAGGCGGCTGATCATGGTGTCGAGGTCGCTGGCGAGCGCGCGGGTCTCGTCGGCGCCCATCGTCCGCGGGTCGCCGATCCGCGCCGCGAGGTCGCCCCCGGCGACGGCCCGGGCGACGCGCGCGACCTCGTGGACGTCGCGCGAGAGGCCGTCGCCGAGGAGGCGGGCGACCAGCGCGGCGCTCGCGGCGGCGGCGACGAAGAGGAGGCTGAGGAGCTGCAGCAGGTGCGATGCGTCGTCCTCGACGGTGCTCTTCGAAACGGCGTAGAGGAGGGTCTTGCCCTCGTCGCCGATCGGCATGGCGACGCCGCGGAGGTTGGTGTCGCCGACGCGGAGATCGAGGGTGACGCCGTCCCAGGGGACCTCTCCGCGGAGGCCGAGGAGGCCGAGGCGCGCGGGGGCGAGCCCGTCGAAGCTGTCGGAGGCCGACTCGAGCTGGCGGTCGTCGCCGTAGACGGCGACGTAGCGGACGGTCGGGTCGAGGCTCTCCGGGACGTCGGCGTGGCCCTCGTCGAGCGGGTGGCCGGCCCGGTAGGCGTCGGGGAGGTGCTGCGCGAGCGCCGAGGCGTGGCGGAAGAGGGCGTTGTCGAGGTCGCGGGTCTCCGCCGCGTGGACGAGCAGGTAGAGCGGGATGAAGGCGAGCGCCAGGGTGATCGCGGTGAGGCTGGTCAGCACCGCGATCAGGCGGGTCCGGAGCTTCATGGCTCGTTTTGCCAGCGATAGCCGACGCCGCGCACGGTCTCGATCCGGGTCGCGTGCTCGCCGAGCTTGGTCCGCAGGTTCTTGATGTGGACCTCGACGACGTTGGAGCCGGGGTCGAAGGAGAGCTCCCACACCTTCTGCAGCAGCTCGGTGCGGGGGACCACGCGGCCGGCCTCTCGCACGAGGTAGCTGAGCAGGAGGTACTCGCGGGGGGTGAGATCGAGCCTGGCTCCGCCGAGGGTGACCACGCGCTCGTGGCGGTCGATCTTCACCGGGCCGACCTCGAGGTAGCGGTCCCCGTGGCCGCGCCGGCCGAGCGCGCGCACGCGGGCGAGGAGCTCGCCCAGATCGAAGGGCTTGGGCAGGAAGTCGTCGGCGCCGGCGTCGAGCCCGGTCACGCGCTCCTGGACCTCGGAGCGGGCCGTGAGCATCAGGATCGGCATGGTCGAGCCGGCCGCGCGCAGGGTCCGGCAGACCGTCAGGCCGTCGACGGAGGGGAGCATCCAGTCGAGGATCACGAGGTCGTAGCTGATGCTGTGGCTCTGGGTGATAGCGACCGCGCCGTCCTCGACCAGGTCGACGACATAGCCCTCCTCGGTGAGGGCCCGGAGCAAGAAGCTAGCGAGCTTCTTATTGTCCTCGACGATGAGGATCTTCATGGCCCGGGGATGATAGCGCCTGCCGGCGCGGGGGGCGTCCGGCCCCGAGACGTGGCGCAAATCACGCCGAGCGCGGACGGGCTCGCCCTGGGCACCAAAGGCGGTAGACTTCACCTCGTGACGCGCGTCCTCTGCCTCCTCGCGCTGAGCCTCTCCCTGACCAGCGCGGCCTGCATCCCCTCCGGCGAGCTGGTCGCCGCGGACGGCGGCCACCGCCTGCTCGCCCGCGACCCGCAGACGGGCATCAGCGTGGTCCTGACGACGGGAGCGTGGCAGGGGATCCCGAGCGACCTCGACGATCAGGTCACGGTCCTCCACGTGCTGATCGCCAACCTCGGCACCAACACGATCCGGCTCGCGCCCGGAGACTTCGACCTCGTCGACGAGCGCGGCTTCCGCCGCAAGCTGCAGGACGTCGGCGGCTCCTTCGTCGTCCAGGGCCAGCAGGACGGCGGCTACAACCCCGGCCGGAGCCTCGAGTTCGAGCGGATGGAGTGGACCGGCGGCGACATCGGCGCCTCGGCCTTGCCCTGGGGGATGCTCCTGCCCGGGACCTCGATGCGCGGGTACCTCTACTTCGACCGCGTCGACCGCCAGGGCAACGCCGCGACGCTGACGTGGCACGTCTACGACCAGTCCGGACGCTCGCTCGTCGACCTCGCCTTCGACCTCTTCGTCGCGCGCTCGCGCTGAGCGAACCGGACCGCCCGTGATCGCCGAGCTCCCCCCGCGCTGGCTCGTGGCGGCTGCGCTGTGCCTGGCGCCCGCGGCGGCGCGCGCGGGGAACCGCGAGTCGAACCCGCTCGGCAGCGAGGCCGCGCTCTCGGGGGGGGCGGTCACGGCGCTCGGCCGCGACACGGGCTCGATCTACTACAACCCCGCGGGGATCGGCGCGATGCAGCGGACGCAGGTCAACCTGTCGACCCAGGCGCTGCAATTCCGCCTCCGCGTGGTGCCCAACGCGGTGGTCGCCGAGCTCCCCGGCGGCGGGACCGATCGCGCGACCCTCAGCAGCATCCAGCTCCTGGCGATGCCCTCGTCCCTGGCGGTGACCCGGCACATCGGCCGCGGCGTGACCCTGGGGGCCGGGTACTTCGCGCCGGAGTACGACTACTACGACTACGGGGCGTCCCTCCGCGGCAAGGCCGACGGGACCGAGTACGAGGCGCGGGTGCAGGCCGACGGCTGGATCATGCGCTATCACATCGGGCCCTCGATCGGCTACCAGCCCCACCCGCGCTTTCGGATCGGCGCGTCGTTCTTCGTCACCTACGGGTGGCGGCGCGAGGAGGGCCGCTTGTGGGCGCAGACCGCGTCGGGGGAGCACGCGGCGCCGACGGCGGCCGACCTCAGCAGCGACGTCGACGACAAGCGCTCGAGCTACGGCGGGGAGGTGGTCCTCGGCCTGCAGTGGGAGTTCCTCCGCAACCTCCACCTCGGGGTCAGCTTCCGCACGCCGCGCTTCGTCGCCTATCAGCACCACAAGACCTTCGCCCTGGCGACCGGGCACACGGCCTCGCCCGGACAGCCCGGCACGCATGTGTTCTCGTTCGACGAGACGCCGGACCCGCTGACCCGCGGGCGGGTCGCGCCGATGCGCCTCACGATCGGGCTCGCCTACGCGTTCGCGGGCGGGCGCGGGTGGGTCAGCGGCGAGGTCGACTACAGCCCGCGGCTCGAGCTGCCAGAGCGCGGGGTGTTCACCCGCGCGATCTGGAACGTCCGCGCGGGGGTCCGGGTGCGCCTGACGGACCGGATGGTCTACGGCTTCGGCGTGTTCACCGACCGCGACGACGAGACGCGCACGCGCAACTTCCCGCACTTTCGCATCAACTACTACGGGGCGACCACAGGGGGCGAGTTTCGCTCGCCGGTCCGGCTGGGCAAGGGCGAGCGGGCGCGGACGATCGTGTTCACGACGACCCTCGCGCTGCGCTACGCGTACGGCCACGGGACCGCGGCGCAGGTGGTGCTCGACCTGGCGGACGCGCCGCGCGGCCAGATCTTGCCGGTCGTCCGCTCGCTCCACCCGGTCGAGTTTCACCTGATCGCCGGGCACCTCGGGATGGGGACCTACTTCTGACCATCCCGAGGTCAGGCCTGGCTACTTCTTCTTGCCGGGCTGGAGGACGGTGTCGATCAGGTGGACCATGCCGTTCGAGGCCGGGATGTCGATCTCGGTCAGGCGTCCGCCCTGAATCGTCATGTCGGAGTCCTGCGAGGTCTTGACCTCGAGCTCGGTTCCCGCCGCGGTTGGTGCGTTGCGGAAATTCCCAATCTTTTGAGCGTTGTTGACGCCTGGGATGAAGTGATACTTGAGGCTCTTCTGGAGCTGATCCTTGTTCTTCTTCCACTTGTCGACGGTGCCCTTGGGCAGCTTGGCGAAGGCCTCGTCCGTGGGCGCGAGGACCGTGAGGTGGACGTCCGGGCTGCGGAGCTCCTTGTCGAGCTCGGACACCACGAGGAGCTCCGCGAAGGTCTTGGCTTTCTCGAGCCCGGCGACGACGGCGGCGAGGTCCTTCGCGGCGGGGGCGGGGGTCTCGGGCTTGGTCTCCTCAGGCTTCGCCTCGGGCTCCGCCCTGTCCGCGGGCTCAGCGGGCGAGTCCGCGGGCGCCTCGTCCTTCGGCTCGGGGTCCTGGGGCGGCGCGTCTTTCTTGCAGGCGACGGCGAGGAGAAGGGTGGCGATCAGGGCGAGACGCATGGCGAGGGACCTCCGAGGGGGACCTTAGTCCTCCTCGCACGCGTCAGCAACTTCGCCTTTGCGTCAGGGGCGCGGCCCGGGGCCCCCAGAGGCGGCGCTTGACGAGTTCGTCGGCCTCGGGTCATCTACCTCGTCATGGCGCTTCAGAGAGGGTTCTTGGGGTTGCTTCTCCTGTCCGCGGCCGCCTGCGGCGACGATGGACGCGGTGAGTCGGGCACGGCGAGCATCGGGACCTCGGTGACGACGCCCGCGAGCACCTCCGCCAGCGGGGACTCCTCGGGCTCCGGCCCAGGCTCGGGCGGGGTGAGCGAGGGGACGACCGACCCCGGGGGCAGCGGGACCTCCGCGGCGACGACGACGACGACGACGACGACGACGACGACGACGACGACAACCTTCGGGACGACCGGCTCGACGGGTTGGTGGGAGACGAGCTCGGGCACGGCCGGCGAGATGTGCAAGCTGAACATCGACATCGTCTTCGTGATGGACGTGTCGACCTCGATGGCCGCGATCCTGCAGAAGCTCGAGGACGAGATCCTGGTCGTCGACGCGGCGATCAGCGCGCTCGACCTCTCGACCGAGGTCCACTACGGGCTGGTCGTGTTCGTGGACGACGCCAAGATCATCCTCGACGGGGCGCCCTACGTCGACGTCCAGCAGCTCAAGTCGGACTTTAACTATTGGCGGACATTCACGCAGAGTAACTCGCAAGTCAGCGGGATGGGGTCGAACTTCGATTGGCCGGAGAACACGCTCGACGCGCTCTACCTGGCGGCTGGGGCCTTCCAGTGGCGGCCGCTCGAGCAGACGCTGCGGATGGTGATCCATACGACCGACGACACCTTCGGCGAGAAGGGCGCGGTGCAGAGCGGGGTGACGATCCTGCACACCTACGACGAGACGGTGCTCGCGCTGCAGGAGCGCGAGATCCGGGTGTTCAGCTTCGCCGACAACGACATGACCGGCGGCCCCGGCGACAACCAGGACGTGAGCATGGGCTTCTTCACGCCCTACCAGGGGAAGACGCCGATCCCGACCGCGACGGCGGGCGGCGCGTTCAACCTCGGCGATGTGTACGCGGGCAACCTGAGCCTCTCGGCGGCGATCAACGGCTCGATCACCGAGAGCCTGTGTACGATGTACATCCCGCAGTAGGCCTGGGCCGTGTTATAAGGCCGGCGGCGATGCGCGAGATCGAGACCCACCGCCGGATCGACCGCGGCCTCTGCGGCGAGCCGATCCTCCTGGAGGCCGGGCGCGCGGAGGTCCGGCTCGTCACCACGCCGGTGATGGCGGCCGACGAGCGCGGCCTCTGCCACGGCGGCTTCATCTTCGGGGCGGTCGACTACGCGGCGATGCTCGCGGTGGGCGACCCCAACGTGGTGCTCGGGTCGGCGCAGGTGAAGTTCCTGCGGCCGGTGCGGGTCGGTGAGGCGGTGGTCGCCCGCGCGTCTGTGGCGGCCGAGGCGGGCAAGAGGCGGACGGTGACGGTGGAGGCCGCGCGGGAAGGCGGCGAGGTGGTGCTGGCGGGCGAGCTGGTCTGCTTCGTGCTGCCGCATCACGTGCTCGGTGAGTAAGGAGGGTGCGATGAACGGAGGAGATCGGATCGGGGAGGTGCTGCGTCGCCACGGCGTGCAGTTCCTCTTCACGCTGTGCGGCGGGCACATCTCGCCGATCCTG
>CAZMML010000234.1:0-890 GCA_964567335.1 uncultured Nannocystis sp.
CTGACCGGCACCTTCCAGGTCGGCGCCGGCTTCAGCACGATCGAGAACTTCGTGCTGCAGGCGCAGATCCAGTACGACAACTTCCTCGGGCGCGGGACCACCGTGACCCTGGTGGCGCAGATGTCGAGCCTGCGCCGCCTCTTCAACCTCGCCTACATCACCCGCTACTTCCTCGACTCGCGCTGGAACTTCTCGTTCAACATCTTCAACTCGCGCAACGTCTTCCCGGGCTTCTCGCGCGAGAGCACGGGCGTGCGCCTCTCGTGGGGGTACCCGATCCCGCGGGTGCCGAACTTGATCCTCTTCGCCGGCTACTCGTTCGAGTACATCAAGGTCGGGTTCGGGAACTTCGGCAGCTTCGGCGGCGCGCTCGGCGGGCTCTACGGGGGGGCCGGCGGCATCGGCGGGCTGGGGGGCCTCGGCGCGCTCTACGGCAGCAGCTCGGCGCTGATCAGCAACCTCTTCAACAACGGGATCACCTCGTCGATCACGACGAGCCTGCGCTACGACACGACCGACAACTACCTGTTCCCGACCGAGGGCATGCGGCACGAGATCCGGGGCGAGTTCGCGACCAAGTACTGGGGCTCGCAGAACCAGTTCAACCGCTACGACGCGAACTTCCGCTTCTACTTCCCGATCATCCGCTCGAAGCAGGCGTTCCGCGCGTGGCTGGTGTTCAAGACGCGCCTGCAGATCGGGTTCATCCACAGCCCGCTCGACAAGGGTGTGCCGGTGTTCGAGCGCTACTTCCCGGGCGGCATCTTCGGCGACGGCGGCATCCGCGGCTACCAGCTGCGCAGCCTCGGCCCGCAGATCAAGGTCCAGAGCGGCTCCGACCCGACCTCGGGCCTGATGTGCGCGGAGGGCCACGAGCCGCTCGCCTGCGC
>CAZMML010000234.1:900-6168 GCA_964567335.1 uncultured Nannocystis sp.
GTCCAGCGATCGAGCGAGCCGGCCGACACGCTGATGCCGGACCCGATCGGCGGCAACTTGCTCACCGCGCTGAACCTCGAGCTCGAGTTCATGATGGTCCCGCCGGCGAACATCAAGGGCGTGGTCTTCATGGACATCGGCAACGCCTTCAACACCGAGCGCCTCTACTGCGTCGAGGCGAACCCGGTGGAGCAGCCGAAGAGCGACCCATGCACGCTGCTGGCGCCCGGGGCGCCCGGCTTCCTCAGGTCGTTGCGGCGCTCGATGGGCTTCGGGTTCCGCTGGCAGTCGCCGATCGGCCCCTTGCGCTTCGAGTGGGGCTTCCCGCTCGACCGTCTGCCGGCCACCGAGTTCTATTACGGCGACGAGCCCGTGGTCTTCGAGTTCAACGTCGGAAACAGCTTCTAGGCGGCGCGCTGGGGCCGCCCCTCGTGGGCGCGCGGGCTCGCGCAGGCATGCCAGGTGAGCTAGACCACGGCTGGCGGCCTTCTGTCGGCTCCAGGGCCGGAGATCCAGCGCACCTTTGAATGCCCATGTCTGTCCCGCGTCTGAGGGCGAGCGGTTGCCGCACTTCGCGGCGCCGGCTAAGGTCCGCCCGCCATGCTCTTCAAGTCCCGCGTCCTGCTCCTCGCCGCGGCCCTCCTCACCTCCGCCGCGGGGGCCGCCACCGTGGCCGCCGCGCCCTCGGTGAAGCCGCTCCAACGGGTCGCCCTCGTCGATCTTCAACGGTGCCTCCTGGAGACTTCGCAAGGCGCGAAGGGGAAGAAGGACCTCGAGGGAGCCCTCGCCAAGAGCCAGGGGCAGCTCGAGAAGAAGACCGCGGACCTCAAGAAGAAGTACGACGACCTGGTGGCGAAGCGGGCGATGCTCTCCGAGGACGAGCTCGGGCGCCGCCAGCAGGAGTTGATGATCGCGGACCAGGAGCTGCAGCAGCTCTACGCCCAGCTCCAGGAGGACATGGCGACCAAGGAGGCCCAGCTGGCCGAGAAGATCTACAAGAACGTCGCCGGTATCGTGAAGGACCTCGCGGGCGAGGAGAGCCTGCAGATCGTCCTGGTGCGCTCGACCGCGACGGTCCTCTACGCCAACCCCAAGCTCGACATCACCAACCGAGTGATCGTCGCCTACGATAAGAAGCACAAGTGACGCCCGCACCGTCGCTCCGAAGGGATCGCCTCATGTCCACCCGCTCCGCTCGCTCGCTCGTCGCCTGGACCCTCTCGCTCGCCTTCGCCTCCGGTCTGGGCGCCGCCGGCCTCGCCCGCGCCCAGACGCCGGCCCTCAGCGCCGCCCCGGCCCGCGCCACGATCCCGCAGATCCGCGGGGTCGCGGTGGTCGACATGCAGAAGGTGCTCGCCGACACCAAGCAGGGGCAAAACGCGCGCAAGAAGCTCGAGGACAGCTCGAAGGCGAAGCAGGTCAAGCTCGACGAGAAGCGCACGAAGCTCGAGGCGGACGCCGCCAAGCTCCGCGGCATGGCCCCCGACAAGGCCGCGGCCGCCGAGGAGCAGCTCCAGAAGGAGTACATGGAGATGCAGCAGGTCTACATGACCATGCAGCAGGAGCTCCAGGCTCAGGAGGCGCGTGTCCTCGAGGACATCTACAAGAACTGCCAGACGGTCATCGACAAGATCGCCGCCGAGTACGGGGTCGATCTCGTCCTCGTGCGCGACGAGTCGACGGTGCTCTACGTCGAGCCGGGGCTGGATCTCACCACCGAGCTGGTGAAGCGCTACAACGCCAAGTACCCCTCGTAGCGGCGCGGCGAAATGGGGTAGACTCGGCGCGGGCCCGCATGCTGCTCGACGCCGTTCAGATCCAGAAGATCCTGCCCCATCGCTACCCCTTCCTGTTCGTCGATCGCGTGATCTCGGCCGTCCCTGGCGAGTCGATCGTCGCGCAGAAGTTGGTGTCGATGGGGGACCCGATCTTGCAGGGGCACTTCCCGGAGTTCCCGATCCTGCCCGGCGTGGTGCAGGTCGAGGCCATGGCGCAGGCGGCGGTGCTGCTGGCGAACCTGTCGGGCGTGTTCGATCCGGCGCGTCATCACTGCCTCTTCCTCGGGATCCAGGAGGCGAAGTTTCGCGCCCCGGTGCTCCCGGGCGATGTGCTGACGATCGAGGTCAAGGCGCAGCGGCTCGGCCGGATCGGGAAGTTCACCGGAGAGACCCGGGTCGGTGACGCGGTGAAGAGCTCTGGAGCGTTCACCGCGGTGATCGAGCCCAAGCAGGCGACTAACCCCGAGGGCGCCGCGTGAGGGCGGCGCTGGTGGTGCTGCTCGTGCTCGCGGGCTGCGCCCGGCGCGAGGGCCGTGAGCTCGTGCGCGCGAGCGAAGCGGCCGGGGACGCGGTGCGTCGGGGAGACCGCGAGCGGCTGGCGGCGCAGGTGCTGGTCGGCGTACGAGGGCGGGTCGACTACGGGGCGATCCTCGCGGACAAGGCGACCAGGCAGCGCTGGGCGAAGGAGCTGCGGGCGCCGAAGGAGGTGCGGCCGGCGGCGGTGGTGTTCCTGGCGGCCGATCAGCCGGTCGACGTCCGGTTGAGCTCCGGTGGGTGGGTGTTCGCGGAGGACCCGACCGTGGTCTATGACCAGAGCTCCCCGCGGGCGGCGCTGCGGAGCCTCGTCCGCGCGAGCACGGCGCGTCGCTGGGACATCTTGCTCGGTCTTGCACCGGAGCGATATCGCCTCGGACTCAGCGAGGACGACCTCCGTCGGGCGTGGACCGAGGGGGAGCACGCGACGGCCCTGCAGGCGTCGCGAGATCGCCTCGCAGCCCGCTTGGGGGCGCCGATCGTGGCGGACGCCCACGAGGCGACGATCGACCTCGGCGGGGGTGAGGTGGCCCGGCTGGAGCGCGAGGGATCCCGCTGGGTGGTCGTCGACTTCTAGCCGCGTGTGGGCCTGATTCCCACCGATCTCTGGGAGATCAGGGGCGAAGACAATTCTTGCCAACCCGTTCAGGCGAGTTAGTCTGAAACGTAAGGTGGCCAACCAAAAGATCAGTGACCGGGTCTCCGATGACGCTCGCGTCAGGGACTCGGCCGGCCCGAACCGGGCGGCGGAGTGGTACCTCCCCCCGCTGCTCGGCGCAAGGACGGGAGCTGTGAGCTATGCGGCTGGCGATTGGCCCGTGCGCGGGCAGACGAGGCAGGTGTTCATGCGGCCGGCCCTGGAGAAGCACAAGGCTCCGAAGAAGACCCCGAGCCAGCGCCCGGTGTTGCAGATCGAGCTCGAGTTGCCGAGGGCTCCCGAGGACGACGAGGCGCCTCGGCGCGAGGTCGAACTCCCGGACCGCGGGGTAGCGATCGTCGACTTCTCCATTTGAGAGGTCTTGCGCCAGGACATTTAGGTCCTTCGGCACCCAGGTGCGGTGCGTGGACCTCAGAGATACTGCGCTTCCCGGGGTAGGGCCCTGCTGGTAGCGTCTGCACCATGGCACACGAGATCGACGCGACGGTGGATTCCACGGTGGTCCAGGACGACGAGCCGATCCGTCATAGCGGGTTTCGCCTCGTGATTTTGAACGGCGAGCTGCGCGGTCGTGAGATCGAGGTCACTCAGGACCAGGTACAGCTCGGCAAGTCGCGTCAATGCGCGATCGTCCTCCCCGACGAATCGGTGAGCCGGATCCACGCCGAGATCCGGCGGCAGGGTGACGCCTATCGGATCGTCGATCAGCAGTCGACGAACGGCATGTTCATCGGCGGCGTACGCGTCAGCGACGGCTTCCTGCGGCCAGGAGACGTGCTCGGGTTAGGCAAGGTCCAGGTCCGTTTCATGCCGCGAGACTCCCGCGTCGAGCTGCTGCCGAGCGAGGCCGAGTGTTTCGGCGCGGTCCTCGGGCGGAGCCTGGCCATGCGGAAGATCTTCGGCGTGCTCGAGCGGGTCGCCGGCGCGGAGGCGACGATCCTGCTCGAGGGCGAGACGGGGACAGGCAAGGCCTTGCTCGCGCGGGCGATCCACGACGCGTCGCCGCGGCGCGAGGGGCCCTTCGTCGTGGTCGACTGCGGCGGGGGTGCGGCGGCGCAGCTCGAGATGGAGCTCTTCGGCCAGGAGGACCGCAAGGGGGCCTTCGAACTCGCGCAGGGCGGGACGCTCGTGTTCGACGACATCGGCGAGCTGCCCGCGGACCTGCAGCCCAAGGTGACGCGCGCGCTGGAGAGCCGGCGAGTGCGCCGTCTCGGCGCGAACGACGAGCTCGACGTCGACGTCCGGATCCTGGCGACCGCGAGCCGCGGGCTCCGCGAGTCGGTCCGGGCGGGGGACTTCCGGGAGGACCTCTACTTCCTGCTCGCGGTCGTGCACATCGAGGTGCCCGCGCTCCGCGAGCGCAGGGAGGACGTGCCGATGCTGATCGAGAGCTTCTCGCGGCGCCTCCCCCCGGGGATGTGGCGCGCGCCTGGCCCTGAGGCCATGGCGCGGCTGGTCGGCTACGACTGGCCCGGGAACGTCCGGGAGCTCCGCAACATCGTCGAGCGCTCCGCGTACCTCTCGCCGGACGGGGTGATCGACCTCATCACGACCGGCGGCGCCGCCCGGGGCGGGCGCGAGGCGGTCGCAGCTTTTGATCCGACGCTGACCTTCCGCGAGCAGAAGGAGCGGGCGGTCGAGCTCTTCGAGGAGACCTACCTGAGCTGGCTGCTGCAGCGCGCCGAGGGCAACATCTCACGCGCGGCGCGCGAGGCTGACATGGATCGGAAGTACCTACACAAGCTGCTGCGGCGCTACGGGATCGACGCCAAGCAGTTCCAGACCCCGCGCGCCAGCGCCGCGGGCGCAGGCGACGACGTCGTAGTGTCATAGCCCGCGCGTCGCGCTACCATGCCGGCGGTGATCGCCGAGGAGCCCCTAGTCTGGTCGCACGCCCGCGGGCAGCTCGCCCTCGGACGGACGCCGCGGGTGATGGGCGTCGTGAACGTCACCCCGGACAGCTTCCACGACGGCGGGACCTTCCTGCCGCCAGGGGCGGACGAGGCGAACGTCAGCGTGGTCGTCCGGCTCTGCCGGAGCTACCGCCTGCTGGGCGCGGATCTCCTGGACGTCGGCGGCGAGTCGACCCGGCCCGGGGCAGAGCCTGTCCCGGCGGACATCGAGGCCCGCCGCGTGCTGCCCGTGATCCGGGCGCTCGCGCGGGAGCCCGATCTGAGCGCTCCGATCAGCGTCGACACGCGGCGGGCGGCGATCGCGGCGGCCGCGGTGGACGCGGGCGCCGCGATCATCAACGACGTCTCGGGCCTCGCGGACCCCGAGATGGCGGCGGTGGCGGCG
>CAZMML010000235.1:0-6162 GCA_964567335.1 uncultured Nannocystis sp.
GGTCGACGCGGAGGCAAGCGGCGGCAGGGCGGCGGCAGGGCGACGCGGGCGCAGGGTCGTTGCACATGGGACCGTCGCCCGCCGATGGTAAGGCTCTGCGGCGGTCTCGACGGAGACTCTGGCGAGAAGGACAGGTCGAGCGGATGTCGTCAATGTCCTCGAGGACATGAACTCTCGCGCCGCGACCGATCCGTGGTAGGCTGCGGGCGGTGCGTCAGGATCTTCAAGGCGCGCCGTGGGCCCGGACCGCGGCGGCGCTCGCACTCTTCGGGGCGACCCTCGGGGTCGCCCTCGACGCGGCCCACGTCGCCAGCGGGACGACGCGCTACGCGGCGCCGTGGTTGCTCGGGGTGGCGATCTGGACGCCGCCGCTCTTCGCTGCTTCGGCGGTCGGGCTCGGGCTCGGGCCGGCGCTCCTCGAGCGGGCGCTGGGCGTGCGTCGGAGCCCGCCGACCGGCGTCCGCGCCGGTCAGGCGATGGGCGTCTTCGTCGGGGCGTACCTGCTGAGCTGTGTCCTCCGTGGGCCGACGTGCGCCGCGATCCTGGCGATCCTCGCCGTGTTGCTCTGGCGGATGGTCGACGGTCGAGCGATCGCCGCCGCGCACGCGGCGGTGGCGGGCGTCGCAGGCGTGGCGGTCGAGGCGACGCTGGTGCGAGCCGGCGCGTTCGTCCACGCCGACGCCGCGCTCCTCGGCGTCCCGCTCTGGCTCCCTTGCCTCTACGCGTGCGCCTCGCTGGCCGTCCACGCGCTCGCGCGGCGCTTACTCGTCGGCGCCTCGCCGTCGCCGACCAGCGCCGCGCGGCCCGGGGCGCGGGCGGTGGCCGACCCTGGTCGGGGATCGTGAGGCTGGTCCCGCCGCCGGGTCTCGCCGGGGAGGTTGCCCGGGCCCCCGTGCCCGCGGAGCACCATGGGCGGGTGTCGGCCTAGGCGTCGAGGACCTCGACGAAGAGGGCCGTGATGTTGTCCTTGCCGCCGCGCTCGTTCGCGTGGCGGATCGCCGCGGGCGCCGCGTCGCGGACGTCGAGGTGGAAGAGGTCGATGAGGTCGTCGCCGCTGTCCAGGTACTCGTGCAGGCCGTCGGAGCAGAGCAAGAGGCGGTCACCCGGCTGGACCGGGAAGGCGGTGATGTCGACCTCGACGAAGTCGTGCATCCCGATCGCGCGGGTGATCTGGCTGCGACGGCCGCGCGCCTGCTCCGGGCTGACGAGGCCCTGCTTCACCTGCATGTTGAGGAGGGTGTGGTCCTCGGTGACCTGGCGGACCTGGCGATCGCGCGCGAGGTACACGCGCGAGTCGCCGACCTGACCGACTACCGCGACCTCGCCGGCGATGAGCACCACCGACGCGGTCGTGCTCATGCCCGAGAAGGTGGTGTCGACCTCGGCCATGCTGTGGACCATGTAGCAGGCGTTCTGCAGCGCGCCGCGGACGAAGCCGCCGAGGCGGCCGACGGTGTCGGCGGAGAGCCAGACGGGGTGCGCTCCGCCGCCCGCGTGCGAGACCATGCGCCGCGCCAGGGCGGCCTCGTCGCGGGCGGCCTGGATCGCGGGGGCCTCGCGGTGGACCCACTCCCAGATCATCTCGACGGTCTCCTGGCTGGCGATCTCGCCGGCGCTGCGGCCGCCGACGCCGTCGCAGACGAGGAAGAGGCCGAGCTCCTCGTCGGCGTGGAAGGCGTCCTCGTTGTTGCTCCGCCGCAAGCCGCAGTTGCTCGCGCCGAAGTGCCGCGTGCGCATGGCGGGAGGGTACCCGAAGTCGGCTCACGCGGGATCGCCCGGCGACGCGAAGGAGAGCGGGGCGTCGACCGGGGTCTCGCCGGCGATCGCGGCGGAGAGGTCGAGGCGGGCGGCGTGGAGGTAGAGGCGCTCGGCCGGGGCGCCGCCGTAGAGGAGGTCGCCGAGGATCGGCAGACCGAGCCAGGCGAGGTGGACGCGGGCCTGGTGGCGCCGTCCGGTCACGAGGTCGAGGGACCACGCCCGCCGCGGCCCCGGGGGGGAGGTGGGCGTGACGCGGGTGAGGGCGGGCGTCCCGTCCGGGCGCACGGCGACCCGAGCGCGGCCGTCGCCGCGGCCGAGCGGCGCCGTGATCTCGAGCGCGTCGCGCTCCAGCCGCAGCCAGGGGCCGGGGGCCGGGGGCCAGCGGTGGTCCGGGGGACACGTGGTGACGGCGACGTAGCGCTTGCGGACGCGGGCGTCGGCGAAGGCGGCGCGTCCGGCGAGCCACACGTCGCGGGCGCGGGCGAAGGCGACGACGCCGGAGGTCTCGCGGTCGAGGCGGTGGAGCGCGCCGGCCTCGCGAGGGTCGAGGCTGGCGGCCTCGCACTCGGGGCGCTCTGCAGCGACCCAGTCCGCGAGCGCGGGGGGATCGGCGGGGCTGAGGCGGTGGGTGTGGACGCCGGCCGGCTTGGCGACGTAGCAGACCCGCGGGGTCAGGGCGAGCACGACGAGGGCGGGCGGGGCGGCCGCGGACGAGGATGTTTGAAGGGACAGGCGTTGCCCGGCGGCGACGCGGCGCGAGGGCGGGGCGCGGACGCCGTCGATCTGCAGGCGGCCGGCGAGGGCGAGCTCGCGGGCGACGCGGCGCGAGAGGCCGGGGACGCGGCGGCCGAGGACCACGTCGGCCCGCGCGCCCTCGTCCGCGGGGGCGGCGACGCAGGTCAGCGCGTCGGCGAGGCGAGGGTCGGTGGTCACGGCTCAGTCGGCGGGGTCGCGAAGGACGAGGGCTGCGACCTCGGCGCCAGCGGGGAGGCCAGGGCCGGGCGGGACGATCAAGAGGGCGTCGCAGCCGCGCAGCGAGGTGAGCGCGCCCGAGGCCTGGTTGGGCAGGGGCTCCGCGAGGTCCTCGCGGAGGCGGGCGCGGACGTAGTGGGTGCGCTTGCCGGCGCCTTCGGCGGCGGCGGCGAGGGTGAGGCGGCGGCGCGGGCGTTGCTCGGGGGCGCGGCCGGCGAGGCGACGGAGGGCCGGGCGGACGAAGAGTTCGAAGCCGACGAAGGTGCTGGCGGGGTTGCCCGGGAGGGCGAAGACGAGGACCTCGCCGAGGCGCCCGAAGGTGAGGGGGCGCCCCGGGCGGACGCGGACGCGGCGGAATTCGGGGACGAGGCCGAGGCCGCGGAGGGCGGGGAGGACGAGGTCGTGGTCGCCGACGGAGATCCCGCCGGAGGTGAGGACGAGGTCGGCGACGCCGCGGGCGTGGTCGAGGGCGGCGTGCAGGCGCCCTGGATCGTCCGGGGCGATGCCGAGGTCGATCGCGACCCCGCCCGCGGCCTCGACCAGGGCGGCGAGCATGAGGCCGTTGCTGCTGACGATCTGGCCATGTCCGGGGGGACAGCCCGGAGAGACGAGCTCGTCGCCGGTGCAGAGGATCGCGGCGCGCGGGGCCGGGTGGACGAGGAGCTCGGCGTGGCCGGCGGACGCGGCGAGGGCGAGCTCGCCGGGGCCGAGGCGCGCGCCGGCGGGGAGGACCAGGTCGTCCGCGGCGAGGTCGCTGCCGGCCCGGCGTACGAAGTGTCCGGGGGCGATGGGGCCGGCGCGGGCGAGGTCGACGCGCAGGGTCGTGCCCTCGCGGGTCGCGTCCTCCTGGGCGACGACGGCGTCGGCGCCGGGCGGGAGGAGCGCGCCGGTGGAGATCCGGGCGGCGGCGCCGGGGGCGAGGGGCGCGGGCGAGGGGCGCCCGGCGGCGCTCTCGCCCGCGATCGCGAGCTCGACGATATCTGTCTTGTGGGACAGGTCATTCGCGCGGAGGGCCCAGCCGTCCATGGTGCTGAGGTCGCCGCCCGGGAGGGCCCATCGGGCGCGCAGGTCCTCGGCGAGGACCCGCCCGTGGGCCTGCGCGAGCGCGACGCGCCCAGGCGCGAGGAGGCGAGCGCAGGCGAGCACGCGCGCGAGGGCCTCGTCGGGGCCGAGCTCGTCGTCAGCCATCGCGGGCCCGCTTGCGGCGCGTGGGCGGCGGCGCCGGCGGCTTGCCGCGGGGCCAGCCGCGGCGGCCGGGGAGGGAGGTGGTGTCCTCGGTGGAGGGGACGGGGTTGTCGACGGCGGACGCGGCGCCAGGGTCGTCGGCGGTGGCCTCGAAGCGAGTGGCGTCAACGTCCTCGGCGGCGTCGTCGCCCGAGAGGGCGGCCTGATCGGGGTGCTCGCCGCGAGGGGGGGGCGCGTCGACAGTGCCGCGGAGCTCGCCGGCCTTGACGTAGACGACGAGGGTGTCCCCCGGCTTCGGGGCCTCGGTGCGGCTGATGCCGTTGATCCGGGCGAGGTCGCCGTCGGTGAGACCTGTGCGCTTGCCGATCTTGACGAGGGTGTCCCCGGCGCGGACGCGGTAGCCGCGGCGGACGAGGCCGCGCTGGCGGAGGCCGGCCTCGATGTGCTCGCGCGAGCCGCGGACGACGAGCTCGACGGCGTCGCGCTCGAGGACGACGATCTGCGCCGCCTCGGCGCTCCAAGCCCTCGCCACCGCGACCTGCAGGATCTGCCCCGGCTGCAGGCGGGCCTGGGGGTCTAGGTCGTTGGCGGCGACGATGGTCTCCCAGGGGACGCCGAAGGCCTCCGCGAGGCCGCGCGGGGTGCTGGCGCGGGTGACGACGAAGAAGACGAGGCGCTGGTCGGGGCGCAGCGCGAGGCGCGGGACGGGGACGAGGAGCCTGTCCTTGGGGTCCGCGGGGGCGAGGGCGGGGCCGCGGGGGACCAGCAGGACGAGGCCGCGCCCGAGCTCGGCGTTGTCCTCGAGGCCGTTGAGGCGGCGGAGCTGGGCCTCGGTGATGCGGTAGCGCGCGGCGATCGAGGCGATCGTCTCGCCGAGGGCGACGACGTGCTGGGCGCTCGCGTCGCCCTCGACGGCGAGGCGACCCTGGGCCTTCTCGAAGGCGGCGCGCTTGTCCTGCGGGATCCGCACCGGGTAGCTGCGGCCCGGCGGGGTCCGCTTGCGCACGAGCTGGGCGTTGAGCTCCTCGATCAGCGCTGGGTCCTCGTCGATCAGGCGGGCGACGGTAGCGAGCGGGGTGCCGGGCGGGACGTCGACCTTGACGAACTTGATCGGGGGGAGGCTGTCCGGAAGGTCAGGCCCGAGCTTGAACGCGGCGCGGTTGCGGCCGACCAGGGCGGCCGCGAGGATCTTCGGGATGTAGAGGGTGGTGGCGTGGGGGAGGCCGCTCTCGATCTCGCAGAGGGCCCAGAAGTTGTTGGTGTTGGCGCGGGCGATCGCGGTGAGGACGAGGCCGTAGCCGCCGTTGAAGGCCGCGAGCGCCATCTCCCAGGAGCCGAAGCGGACCCGCAGGTCCTTGAGGTAGAGCGCGGCGGCGTAGGTCGAGCGCTCGAGGTCGTAGCGCTCGTCGACCCAGTAGCTGCGCTCCATCCCGTAGACGCGGGCGGTGGGCTCCATGAATTGCCACAGACCGGCGGCGCCGACGCGAGAGCGGCGCTGCGGGACGAAGCCGCTCTCCGCCATGGCGACGAAGACGAGGTCCTCGGGGACGCCGACCTCCTTGAGGATCGGCCGCAGGATGTGCTCGTAGCGGCTCATGCGGCGCAGCCAGCCGCGCATCAGCGCCTGGCCGCGGGGGTCGTCCCGGAAGAAGCGCAGGTACTCGACGAGGCGCGCGCCATAGCGGATCGGGAGGTCCGAGGCCGCGAGCGCGGCGATCCACGGTTCGGGTGGATCGCGGACGATCGAGGCCCGAGGCGGGAGCTCGTCGCGTTCGAAGGTGGCGAGCTCCTGCCGGCCCGCGGCGTCGGGATCGAAGGGCGGCGCGACGTAGGTCTCGTGGATCGAGGCGCCGTCGGGGCGGCCGCCGCGGACCTGATCGCGGGCGTCTCCGGCGACCCGCAGCGGGCCGACCTGTTCGCGCGGCGGCTCCGGTGCGGCCTGTACCGCTCCAGCGGCGAGCGAAAAGGCCAGGAGTCCGCTCAGGGGGCCCGATAACCGACCGAATAGGGCTCCGCGGCGCCCGCGCAGCGCCGCTGTGGATCGCGGGTGCATCACGCTCACGCTAGCAAAGCGAGCCCCGAAGGACTACCTTTCGACCATGCTCCTCGGGTTTCCGATCGGTCCCACCGAGTTCATCGTGATCATCATCGTGATCTTGCTCGTGCTCGGGCCCACGAAGCTCCCCGCGCTCGGCGAGAGCGTCGGCAAGATGCTGCGTTCGTTCCGCAAGGAGATGAAGCAGATCG
>CAZMML010000236.1:0-6159 GCA_964567335.1 uncultured Nannocystis sp.
CGCGCCACGATCGCTTCGTGTTCGAGCGGAGCCGGAGGCAGTTCGCGGCGGCGCGGGCGCTGGTGCGGCGGGTCCTCGCGGGTTATGTCGGGGCGCCGCCCGAGGCGCTGCGCTTCGTCGTCTCCGCGCACGGGCGGCCCGCGCTGACGCCGGACGCCGGGGGGCTGGTCTTCAACCTGTCCCACACGGAGGGGCTCGCGGCGCTGGCGGTGGCGCGAGGCGTCGAGCTCGGCGTCGACGTCGAGGACTGCCAGCGACGCTCGCGGCCGGAGGAGATCGCGGACCACTTCTTCGCGGCGGCGGAGGTCGCGGGGCTGATGGCGCTGCCGGCCGCGGCGCGGCCGGCCCGCTTCTTCGACCTGTGGACGCTCAAGGAGGCGTACATCAAGGCGCGCGGGCTGGGGCTGGCGCTGCCGCTCGGGGGCTTCGCCTTCGACCTCGCGGGCGGGCGCGCGGCGATCGCGGTCTCGTTCGAGGAGAGGATCGGCGACGCCCCGGCGGGGTGGCGCTTCACGCTGGACGACCCGACGCCGCGCCACCGCCTGGCCCTGGCGTTTCGGGGGCCCGGCGGGGGGGAGCCGCGGGTGCGGGCGCGCTGGGTCGACCCGGTCGGGGCGGGGCTGTGGCAGCCGCGCGCGCCGGAGCCTCAGCCGCCCTTCTGATAGAAGGGCTTCTTGCGCTCCTCGGCGCGGGCCTGGGTCGCCTGCACGAGGCCGTACCACAGCGCCTCGAGGCCCATCGCGTCGCGGACCTTGCCGAGGGTCTCGTAGGCGACCTTGCGCGCGGTGATCGTGCCGTCGACGATGATCTCGTCCGTGCGGCCCTTCTCGGCCGCGAAGGCGGCCCGGCGCTCGCGGATCGGGGCGAGCAGGAGCTCGAGCGCGGCGATGATGCGGTCGTGGACGGCGGCGTATCCGACCTTGCCCTGGTCATACTCGACGTGGAGGGCGCCGAGCTCCTCCTTGTCGGCCAGGAAGGCGTCGGCGAAGGAGAAGAGCGCCGAGCCGCGCGACTCGCCCGGGGCGGGGCCGGGGAGGGTTCGGACCTTGCGGGCGACCTCCTCGGGGGTGTCCTTGAGCCAGATCGCGTTGCCGAGCGACTTGGACATCTTGCGCTCGCTGCCGCCGGGGATCGTGTTGACGCCCGGGAGCGCGGGGGTCTGGGAGGTCGCGGCCTGCGGGACGGAGAAGACGCGGCCGTAGGCCTCGTTGAAGTGCTCGGCGATCTCGCGGGCGAGGGCGACGTGGATCTCGTTGTCGCCGCCGACCGGGACGAGCTCGGCGTTCGCCATCAGGATGTCGGCGGCCTGGAGGACGGGGTAGCCGAGCAGGCCGAGGGGGACGTTGGCGTCCGTCAGGCCGGCGGTGCGGGCCATGTCCTGGATCGAGGTCAGCCCCGAGAGGCGAGAGACCGGGGTGAGCATCTGCAAGAGGATCGCCAGGTCGTAGACCGCGGGGACGCCGGACTGGAGGTAGATCGTCGAGCGCTGGGGGTCGATGCCGACGCTGAGGAGGTCGAGGACGACGTCGCGGACGAGGTGGGGCAGCTCGACGATCTGGTCGCGGCGCCAGCGGGTCGTGAGCGAGTGGAGGTCGGCGACGATGACGAAGCAGTCGTGGCTCTCCTGCAGGCGGACGCGGCTCTGCAGGGTGCCGACCAGGTGGCCGAGGTGCAGCGGGCCGGTCGGGCGGTCCCCGGTGAGCAGACGCGGTTTGTGGGCTTGCATCGGCGACTCCTGGCGGGTGAAGGGCGACGATTTCTAGCGTGCGGGGCCGGGGTCCAGGCGTCAAGGCGCGAAGTTCGAGGCGCGACATGTCCGAGAGGACATTCGAGGCGCGAGGTGTCCCCAGGGACATATAAAACGCGAACGCCGAGGTCAGGGACCTCGGCGTCGGACTCGCGGACGCGCAGGGACTAGCGGAGCGCTTCGCGCAGGCGCGGCTTGGTGTCGGGCAGCACGACGCTGACGAGGATCCCGAGCTGGGCCTTGCTGCAGTCGACCGCCATACCCCAGCGGTACTTCTCGTTGATGTCGACGACCACGATCATGACGACGCCGTCGTCGCCGAGGCGGAGCATGGTCTCGGCGAGGTAGTCGGGGACAGGGAGGCCGGACTTCTTGATCGTCTCGCTGATGCGCTCGCAAAGGATGTTGAAGAGCGCGCACGCCTTCGGGCTGCTGCGGATCCCAGCGACTGACATCCCGGACGACTTGCTGAAGACGTCGGTCGCGGCCAGGCCACCCATCAAGCCGTCTTCGACATCAGCGAGCAGTTGGTTTACGACTTTGAGGTTCATTGCGAGTTCCTTCGTGATCCCTGCGGCGAGCGTTGGGGCTTGCTCAGAATGATATCCCGGCGGCCGGGCCACAATCCATCAAAAAAGGGCGTGACGGGGGCTCCGGGGGCGGGGCGGGGGCGCGCAGGTCAGAACGTGATGCCAGTGATCGGGCGGGGCTCGTCCTGCTGCGACTCCTTGAGGTAGTGCTTGGCGGCGCGGCGAAGGAGCGCCTTGAGGTCCTCCGTGTCCCATGGCTTGGTGACGTACTGCCACATCAGACCCTCGTTGAGGCCGCGGATGACGACGTTGATATCGGAGTAGCCGGTGATGAGGATCCGGACCGGCGTCGGGTTGATCGCCTTGAGCTTGGTGAAGAGCTCGACCCCGGTCATCTCCGGCATGCGCTGGTCGCTGAGGACGAGGTGGATCTCGTGATCCTTGAAGATCTGTTCCGCCTCGGTGCCCGAGCCCGCGGTGTAGACCTTGAACATGTCGCGGAAGCTCTCCTCGAGCGTGTTCAAGATCCCGCGTTCGTCGTCGACGATGAGCAGCGAGAGGACCTTCTTGTCCTCGGACGCAAGCGTCCCTGTCTTCTGGTACTCCTTCCAACTCATGGATTACCTCGCTTCTCGCTGGACAACTGAGCGACGTGGGGGGAGTGCGCGAGATGCGCGGATTCGACCGTGGGGCGGTCCGTGGGCCGGTCCGTGGGCCGAAGGGCTCCTGCTTGTTGGGGCATGCTCACGGCAACTCTCCTGTACCACCGTCCGAGCCGCGTACGTAGCGGAAAGTGGACGCGAAGTGACGGATCCCTGGCGCCTCCACCTCGAAGCGCAGACCGTGGCGGAGCTTCTGGCCCTTCTCGGTGAAGACCGTGGCGACCACGTCCGCCACGTACTCGAGGTGCTCGAAGGTGTAGACGCGCCGGGGGATCGTGATCCGGCAGAGGTCGAGGTTGGGGCGGATGTTCTCGCCGGTGTCAGGGTCGCGGCCGATGAGGACGCTGCCGACCTCGACCGCCCGCACGCCGCCCTCCTTGTAGAGCTCGACGCAGAGGAGCTGGGCCGGGAACTCGTCCTCGGGGACGCCGGGGAAGAAGCGCCGCGCGTCGATGAAGACCGCGTGACCTCCGATCGGCTCGACGACCGGGACGCCGCTCCTGATCAGGAGCTCGCCGAAGCGGCGCACCTGGCCGATCCGGTAGGTCAGGTAGGGCTCCTCGGTGACCTCCCGCAGGCCCTGCGCGAGCGCCTCCATGTCGGAGCCGGACATGCCGCCGTAGGTGTAAAAGCCCTCGAAGAGGATCGTCGGCGCCTTCAGCCGCTCGTAGAGCAGGTCGTCGCGGACGGCGATGAAGCCGCCCATCGGCACCAGCGCGTCCTTCTTGGCGCTCATGATCGCGGCGTCGGTGTAGCCGCACATCTCGGAGACGATGTCGGGGATCGACTTGGTCTCGTAGCCGGGCTCGCGGTTCTTGATGAACCAGGCGTTCTCGGCGAAGCGCGCGGCGTCCATCACGACCAGCAGGCCGTAGTGGTCGGCGATCCGCCGGACCTCGCGCATGTTCTCCATCGACACCGGCTGGCCGCCGCCCGAGTTGCAGGTGACGGTGATCAGGATGTACGCGACGTGGCGCGCGCCGTACTCGCGGATCACGCTCTCGAGGCGCTGCAGATCGATGTTGCCCTTGAAGGGGTGCTGCGCCGAGGACGAGCGCCCGGCGTCGATGGTGCAGTCGATCGCCCGCCCGCCGGCGAACTCGATGTGCGCCTTGGTCGTGTCGAAGTGCGAGTTGCCGGGCACGATCATGTGCTTCTTGATCAGCACGAAGTCGAAGACCCGCTCGGCGGCGCGGCCTTGGTGGACCGGGATCGTGTAACGGTACCCCATCGTCTCGCGGATCTGCCGCTCCATCTCGAAGAAGGAGCGCGAGCCGGCGTAGGCCTCGTCGCCGATCATCATGCGGCTCATCTGCGCCGCCGAGAGGGCGCCGGTGCCGCTGTCGGTGATGAGGTCGATGTACACGTCGCTCGACCCGAGGCGGAACAGGTTGTTTCCGCAGGCCTCGATCCTGCGGACCCGCTCCTCGTAAGGGAGCAGCGAGATCGGCTCGACGACCTTCGCCCGATACGGGATGATCTGCCTTTCTCTCTTCATGGGTGCTCCGCGGACTTCGTGCCCTTCTCCTGCGGGTCTGTCGGGATCCGGACGACGAAGGTCACCCCCGTCGTCTCGTTGCGCCGGACCGTGATCGTGCCGTGGTGCTCCATCACGATCCGGTAGCTGATCGACAGGCCCAGCCCCGTCCCCTTGCCGACTGGCTTGGTCGTGAAGAAGGGGTCGAAGATCTTGGACAGGTTGGCGTCGGAGATCCCTTCGCCGTCGTCCTTGACCGTTATTTCGACCCATCCCCCCACCTCGCACGTCTTGACGACGACCTCGCCGCCGCGCTTGCAGGCGTCGATCGCGTTGTTTACTAGGTTTAGTACCACTTGATTGAGCTTCGCGGGGAAGCAAGCGTAGGGCCTCCGCAGCGTCAGCTCCGAGCTCAGGCGCACGCCCTTGTCGCGCGCGTTGTTGGACAGGATCATCAGCGTCTGGCGGATGCCCTCGTCGATGTCGGCGTTCTGGAATTGCGCCTCGTCGAGCCGGGCGAAGTTGCGCAGCCCGAGGACGATCTCCGCCATGCGGTCGAGGCCGATGAAGCACTCCTCGAGCACTTTTTGCACGCGCGCGAGCAGCTCCTCGATCGAGCCCTCCTCCTTCTCCTTGCGCCGGCTGACGTAGGTGAAGAAGTCCTTCAGGAGATCGGCCTGGCGCGAGATCGGGAGCGCGGCGAGCTCGGCCTGCACGTCGCGGATGTCGTCGGTGAAGGCCTTGTCCTCCTTCAACTTGTCGAGCGCGGCCCGCCCGGCCTGCACGCGGCCGTGGGGGTCGCCGCCGGAGCCGGCGTCGAGCCAGCGCTGGATCGCCAGCCGGCGTGAGGCCGAGGTGACGCGCGCGTGAGCCAGGTGGGTGTTGTTGCGGCTGAAGGCGAGCGGGTTGTTGATCTCGTGGGCGACGCCGGCGGTGAGCTGGCCGAGGCTGGCGAGCTTCTCGCCCTGCACGAGCTGCGCCTGCGTCTGCTTGAGCTCGTGCAGGCTGCTCTTGAGCCCCTCGTAGAGCTGGTTGTTCGTCAGCGAGATCGCGGCCTGGCTCGCCAGCGAGAGCGTCAGCTCGAGCGCGGCGTCGTCGTAGGCGAGGACGACGTGGTCGATCGTCGCCGGGGAGAGCGCGGCGGCCCGCGAGATCTTGCGGTTGATCAGCTGCAGGACGCCGATCACCTCGTTCTCCTGGTTCTTCATCGGCAGCACGAGCATGCTGCGGGTGCGGTAGCCGGTGCGCTGGTCGAAGCCGTGGTTGAACTTGTACTCGGCGCTGGGGTCGAGCAGGTAGGCGTCGGGGATGTTCAGCGGCTCGCCGGTCGCGGCGACGTAGCCGGCGAGCGTGGTGGTGCTGACCGGGATCGTGAACTTGACCAGCTCGAGCTGCGGCAGCGAGTCGTTCTGCGAGTTGTTGAAGCGGAGGCGCCGCTGGCCCTTGTCGTCGCGCTCGACGATGTAGAGCGAGCCGGCGTCGGAGCAGGTGAAGTCGCGGGCGGTGGTGAGGATGAAGTCGAGGAGCCGCTCCTGGTCGCGCTCGGTGGAGAGGGCGATGCCGATGCGGTTGAGCTTGGTGATCTCGCCGGCCAGGCGGCGGCGCTCGGCCTCGAGGGTGAAGATCCGGGCGTCGGCGAGGGCCTCGCGGAGCGCCGAGCGCAGCGCCGACGCGAGCGCGGTGCGGCCGCTGCCTGGCGCGACCGCGGCGATCAGGCGGTCGCCGAGGCGGGCCTGCAGCGCG
>CAZMML010000237.1:0-6159 GCA_964567335.1 uncultured Nannocystis sp.
CAAGGTCCGCGCGTCGAGCGGGCGCCTGGTCGACCTCGCCAGCGTCGTCCGCGTCGAGCGGGACTCCGGGCCCAGCGAGATCGAGCGCCAGAACCGCCTCCGCCAGGTGATCGTCCTCAGCGCGCTGCAGGACACGACGCTCGGCGAGGCGCAGAAGCTCGTCACCGACGCGGCGGCGCAGCTCGTCCCGAAGCACCTGCAGACGAGCTTCATGGGCGACGCGGAGATCATGCAGGAGTCCTTCGAGGCGATGCTGCTCGCGCTCGCGCTGGCGATCGTGCTCGTGTACATGATCCTCGCGGCGCAGTTCGACAGCCTGATCCAGCCGGTGACGATCATGGTCTCGCTGCCGCTCTCCGTCGTCGGCGCCTTCGGCGGGATCTACCTCGCGGGGATGTCGCTCAACATCTTCTCCTTCATCGGCCTCATCATGCTGATGGGCCTGGTCACCAAGACGGCGATCCTGCTGGTCGACTTCGCCAACGCGGAGCGCGAGCGCGGGGCGGTGATCACCGAGGCGCTGGTGTCCGCGGGGTCGATCCGGCTGCGCCCGATCACCATGACCAGCGCGGCGACGATCTTCGGCATGGTCCCCGTCGCCCTCGCGCTCGGCGAGGGCGGCGAGGCGCGCGCGCCGATGGCGGTGATCGTGATCGGCGGGATGATCACGTCGACGGTCCTGACCCTCGTCGTCGTGCCGGTCGTCTACCTCCTCTTCGACCGCATGGTCACCAGCCGCTCGATGCGCTGGGTGAGCCGGAAGTTCTTCGGCGTGGAGCCGGGCGCGAACCCTCAGGCGGCCCTGGAGGCGCCGGAGGAGGCGCCGGAGCCGGCCTCCACCGACGACTTCGAGATCGAGCGCGAGGTCGTGTTCCCGCGGCTGCGCCGCGTCACCGAGCCGCGCGAGAAGCACTGACCGCCCGCAAGAGGCCCCCATGTCTCACGCCTGGATCATCGCCTTGCTGCTCGCGGCGCCGGCCCCTGAGGCGCCGGTCCGCACCTCCGCCCCGGCCGCCGAGGAGCCCTTCGACGCGAACGCCTACCTGCGCGCGAGCCCCCTCGCGGCCGCGCTCGCGCCGCGCCCCGGCGGGCTGACCGCGGACAGGGTCGCGGCCCGGGCGGTGGAGGTGTCGCCGGCGGTGGCGGCGAAGGAGGCCGCGATCCAGGCCGCGGCGGCGCAGCTCGACCAGACGATGATCGCGTTCCTGCCGCAGGTCGGGGTCAAGGCCGGCTATACGCGGCTCTCGAAGGCGACGATCAACTTCGGCGGCGCGTCGAGCGTGATCGCCCAGGGGGGTCCGGCCAAGGGCGAGGACCCGACCGTGCTCGGGCCCTGCCCGACGAACCCGCTGCAGATCTGCTCGTACCCGATCCCTGACGATCCGACGATGATGCCGGACCCGACCAAGGCCAAGGAGGTGGCGCTGGTCGCGGCGCCGCCGCCGACGATCAACATCCCGCTCAACGCCTACTCGCTGCAGGCGCAGCTCGCGGTCCCGATCTCGGACTACATCCTCTCGCTGCTGCCGGCCAAGCGCGGGTCGGAGGCGCGTCGCGACGCGGTCGCGCTGGCGCGCGACGCGGAGCGGATCAAGGTCGAGACCGACGCGCGCCTGGCCTACTACAACTGGCTGCGCACGGTCGCGGCGGTGGTGGCGGTCGAGGACTCGCTGCGGCGGGTGAAGGCGCGCCAGGTCGACGTCGAGAACCTCTTCCAGGCGGGCAGCGCGACCCGGGCGGAGGTGAAGCGGATCGACGCCCAGATCGCGCTGATCGAGCAGGGGATCAACGACGCGATCACGTTCCGGACCACGGCGGAGCAGGGCCTCGCGATCATGCTCGACGCGCGCGACCTGACCTTCGCGCCGGGCGAGGACGTGCTGGACCTGGCGAGCGCGCCGCAGGGCGCCGGCGACCTCGAGGCGCTGGTGCGCGAGGCGCAGACGAACCGCCTCGAGGTCAGGTCGCTCGAGAAGAGCCTCGGCGGGGTCGAGTACGGGATCAAGGCGACGCGGGCCGGCTACTACCCGCGCCTCGACGCCTTCTCCGAGGTGACCTACGCGAACCCGAACCAGCGCTTCTTCCCGCTCGCGCCGGTGTGGCGGGCGTCGTGGTCGGTCGGGGCGCAGCTGACCTACACGCTCAACTCGGCGCTGCGGACGCGCGCCCAGGTCCGCGAGTACAAGGCGAACAAGCGCGAGATGTACGCCCAGCTCGAGCTGCTCCGCCGCGGGATCGCCATGGAGGTGACGCAGGCCTACCTCGCCCGCAACAAGGCGATCGCTGACCTGCAGCTCAGCGCGCGCTCGCTCGAGGCGGCGGTGGAGGCCTACAAGGTCGCGTCAGAGCTCTTCGCGGCGGGGTCCGCGACGACCAACGACATCATCGACGCGGAGGCCGACCAGCTCACGGCGGTGCTACGGATCGTGGGCTCGCGGATCGACCTGCGGGTCGCGGACGCCCGCCTGCGTTACGCGACCGGGCGGGTCAAGCCGGGGCAGAAGTAGGCGCGTCAGAACATCTTCTGCGCGGCGAAGACCTTGTCGACGTACTTGCGGCTGCCCTCCGGGACGCCGCGGCCGCCGGCCTGCTGCCACTTGGCGACGTGGCCGGCGCCGCGGTGGTAGGCGGCGAGGCCGAGGCGGACGTCGCCGCCGAAGCGGCGGACCATCCGCGAGAGGTAGAGGCTGCCGGCGCGGATGTTGAAGCCCGGGTCCAGCGGCCGCGAGCGCTCGCCGAGGCGCTCGGCGAGCTCGCGCGCGGTCGCCGGCATGAGCTGCATGAGCCCCTGGGTGCCGCCGGGGCCGCGGGCGTTGGGGTCGAACTTGCTCTCGACCCAGATGACCGCGTTGATCAGACGTGGGTCGAGTTTGTACGTGCGGGCGGCGGCCTCGACGTCAGGCTGGACGGCGGCGATCTGATCGCGCTGCGCGGCGGGCCAGCGGCTGTCGCAGGCCTTCTGGCCGGAGCCGCAGGTCGGCGGCGGCGGGGCGGTGGTGCGCGCGCTCGCGCAGGCTGCCCCGGCGAGGAGGGCGGGCAGCAGGAGCCAGGACGTGGGGCCGGCGTGTGTCCTCATGTCCCGCGAACTTTCGCACACGTGGGCCCGGTCGCCCAAGTTTTGCAAGCGGGGTCCGGCGGCGCTGTCTCGTATGATGATCAGAGGCCCGCGGCGCGGGCGGGAGCGGACGCATGGCGGACCTGACGAGCATCGTGGTTCTCTTCGGCCTGTTGGCGGCTCCGGCGGGGGCGGCCGATCGCTACGATCCCTACGCGAAGATCGTCCGCGGGCCGATCGTCATCGACATGGAGGAGGTGCTCGCGGACCCTTCGCGCCACGTGAGCGCGCCGGTCGTGCAGCCCGAGCTCGAGGCGCTCCGCTCGCCGCCGCCGCGGGCCCCGTCGAGCCCGGGCCCGGGGCTGCCGCCGGGCTGGGTGCAGCTCGGCGAGGTCGTGCAGCGCGAGGAGGTCGCGCTCGGCCTGCGTGAGGTCGAGCCGCGGGTGGCGCCGGAGTTCGAAGATATCGAGGGGAACCAGTACCCGCGCAAGGGGACGATCTTCCTCAACTTCAACGGCGGGGAGATCATCCTCGCCGACGACAACTCGGCCGAGAACCACTCGATCCTCGCGGACACCAACCCCTACCCGGTGTGGGACGCCGGGGAGGCGGCCGCGCTGGCGCTGATCCAGGCGGTGCAGGAGGACATGGCGGAGCTCGGGGTCCGGATCGTCTACAAGAAGCGGCCCCACAAGACCGTGCCCTACACGATGGCGATGGTCAGCGGCGACTGGACCGACACGAACCTGACGAAGGCCGCCGGCGGGGTCGCGCCGGGCTCGGACTGCGAGGATCGCGACCAGCGCAACGTGGTCTACGCCTTCGACCGCCAGGCGTCGACGGTGAGCCAGGAGATCGCCCACGCGTGGGGCCTCGACCACACGCTCGGCAGCGACCGGATCATGAGCTACCAGGGCGGGCTCAACAAGAAGTTCGGCGACAACTGTCAGACGCTCTGCGAGGAGCTGTGCCAGGGCCAGGGCAGCATCGGCTGCCGGATGATCCACGACCTCTACTGCGGCGAGGGGGCCGAGCAGCAGAACGACCTCGCGGAGCTGCACAAGATCTTCGGCACGAACGAGCCCGACACGGAGCCGCCGACCGTCGAGATCATCAGCCCCGCTGAGGAGGTGGTCGACGTGCCCTCTGGCGGCTCGATCGATCTGATCCCGGAGATCCACGACAACTACGGCGGCGTCGGCTGGCGGCTGGAGATCACCCGCGACGGCGAGGTCGTGTATGACAAGGTCGACTACGACCGGGTCGGGAGCTGGATGCTCCAGGGGCTCCCCGACGGCGTCTACGAGGCGGTCGTCGAGGCGGAGGATCACGCCGACCACATCGTCCAGGACCACGTGACGATCCGCGTCGGTGACGTCGCGCAGGCGACCACGGGCGATCCCACCGGGACCAGCGGGCCGGACACGACCGGGGAGGGGAGCTCGACCGGGACGGGCAGCGCGACCGGCGGGGAGGCCGAGGGCGGCGGCTGTGAGTGCAGCGCCCGCGGTGAGGGGGCCGCGGGGGCGCTCTGGCTGCCGCTGGCGGGCCTGGCGGCGCTCCGTGCGAGGCGCCGGCGCCGCGCGCGCGGAGTCCGCCCGCTGGCTTGACGGCCGCCGGGGGGCCGACTATAAGCCTGTTCCCTCGTGCCCGGCGGGGAGAACATCCGGGCGGCCGCAGTCGGTCAGGACTGCCGCGTGGGCGGGCGGATCGCCCCGAGAAGTGAGCGCCTCGTGTCAGAGATCCAACAAGCCATCATTCGCACCGGCGGGAAGCAGTACCGCGTCAGCCCGGGCTCGGTGCTCCGCGTCGAGAAGCTGCCGGCCGCCGAGGGCACCGCCGTCAACTTCGAGGTCCTGCTGGTCGGTCAGGGCGACGCCGTGAAGGTCGGGCGCCCGGTCGTCGCCGGGGCGTCGGTCGTCGGTCAGGTCGTCCGCCACGGCCGCGGGCAGAAGCTGATCGTCTACAAGTTCCGCAAGCGCACCAACTACCGCAAGAAGCAGGGCCACCGCCAGGCCTTCACCGAGGTCAAGATCACCGCGATCAACGCCTGATCAGCGCTGGAGAACGACGATGGCACACAAAAAAGGTCAAGGGTCGATCAAGAACGGCCGCGACTCGAACTCCCAGAACCGCGGCGTGAAGCGCTTCGGCGGTGAAGTCGTCCGCGCCGGGAACATCCTCGTCCGTCAGACCGGCAGCAGCTTCCACGCCGGCCCGAACGTCGGCACCGGGAAGGACTACACGCTCTTCGCGCTGATCGACGGCCGGGTGAAGTTCTTCAAGCGGGGCCGCGAGCGCAAGGCCTTCGTGACGATCGAGCCGCTGCCCGGAGACGCCGCGGCGGCCGAGTAGGCGATGCGCTTCATCGACCAGGTCCGGATCGTCGTCCGCGCGGGTCGCGGTGGTGACGGCCTGATCGGTTGGCGGCGCGAGAAATTCGTCCCCGACGGCGGCCCGGCGGGCGGCGACGGCGGCAAGGGCGGCGACGTCGTCTTCGTCGCCGACGACCACCTCACGACGCTGCTCGACCTCAAGTTCCGCCAGCACTTCGCCGCGGAGAGCGGCCGGCCCGGCGGGAACAACCGCATGACGGGGCGCTCCGGGGCCGACCTGCGGATCCGGGTGCCGGTCGGCACGACGGTGTTCTTCGAGGCCGCGGCGGGGGCGCCGGGCGAGCGTCCTCCCTGGCTCTCGGACCAGGAAGACGACTTCGATCAGAACGGCGCGATCGCGTGGACCGACGACGGAACCGACGTGCCGATGCCGGTGCGCGCGGAGAAGTCGGGCCCCCTGCGGCGCGCGCGGCCTGAGGGAGCGCCGCTCGAGCCCGGGGCGCAGCTCGGCGACCTCACCTTCCACGGCCAGGAGCTGACCGTGGCCCGCGGCGGCCGCGGCGGCCGCGGGAACGTCCACTTCCGCAGCTCGACGAACCGCTCGCCCGAGCAAGCCGAGCCAGGCGAGACCGGCGAGGCCTACTGGCTTCGGCTCGAGCTGAAGCTGCTCGCCGACGTCGGGATCGTCGGCTTCCCCAACGTCGGCAAGTCGACGCTGATCCGGGCGATCAGCCGCGCTCGTCCGAAGGTCGCCGACTACCCCTTCAC
>CAZMML010000238.1:0-6155 GCA_964567335.1 uncultured Nannocystis sp.
GCGTCGACGTCGACGGTGAAGCGCGGCGGCTCGAACTCGGCGATCTGGACGACGGCCTCGTCGATGTGGGTCTCGCTGCCGGCCTCGGTGACCGCGATGATGTGCCGGCCGAGGCGCGACTCGGCGGGGGCGGTGTAGTCGACGGCGACGCTGCCCATGTCGTCGGTGACGAGCGGGAAGCTGGCGAGCTCCTCCTCGGTGGGGCCGATGACCTTGACGACGACGGGTTTGCCGGCGAGCGGGGCGATCTCCTCGCCCGCGCGCGAGCGGACGCTGGCCTTGATGTGGACGGTCGCGCCGGGGCGGTAGATGCCGCGGTCGGTGATCACCATGCCGCGGCGGTCACCCAGCTTGGGCGGGGACTCGGCGCTGTACTGCGGGAAGAGGCGGTTCTCCGACGAGGGGCTGCGGAGCTGGACCGAGATCGCGGTCTCGCCGTCCTGGGCCCGCAGGCTGGTGCTCCCGGCGCGCTCGAGGCCGACGGGGAGGACGGCGAAGCCGTTGGCGTCGGTGGCGCGGCCGGCGACGGCGTCGCCGTTGAGCGAGAAGGTGGCCCCGGGGACAGGCTCGCCGGTGGCCAGGCGGGCGACGTGGACGAGGGTGACGTCGGGGAGGACGTGGGTGTGGACGGCCAGGGCCTTGTCGTCGCCGGGGGTGACGAGCGCGAGCGGCTGACGAGCCGCGCTCATCCACGGCGGGTACTGGACGGGGGCGGCGTTGTTCGCGGTGTCGTTGAGGGCGACGGAGAGGATGTACGAGGTGCCGGGCTTCAGCTTGGAGAGGAGGTCGACCGAGGTGGTGACGAACTCGTCGGGCTTGGCCTCCGGTGAGAAGGAGATCGTGGCGGCGGGCTCGCCTGAGGGGAGCTCATGGCGGAGGACGCGGTTGCGCGCGGCCTCGAGGTCGGCGCCGGTGTCGGCGACGACCCAGGCGGAGACGGTGCCACGCTTGACGTTGCGGGAGGAGACGTTGAAGGCGCGGCTGGCGGCGGCGTCGAGGATCATGACGCCCTCAGGCATCGAGACGCTGGCGGCGAGCGCGGTGGTCTCGACGGCGATCGAGGTCGGCGGGACGCTGTCGCCGTAGGTGTCCTTGAGGGCAGGGAGGCTGATCTTGTAGTTCGAGGAGGGCTTGAAGTTGCCGGAGATGACGACGCGGCCGGCGCTGTCCCAGGTGTCGTTGGCCCAGACGACGAGGTTCTCGACGGGCGGGGAGACCTGGATCTGGGCCTTGAGGGCGTCGTTCGTGCTGGCGAGGCGGTTGGTGAACTCGAGGGCGATCTCGCGGCCGTCGGTCCGCAGGCGGGTGCCGTTCCAGTCGCACACGCTGCGGTCCCAGCCGTAGCCGCAGCTCACCTTGGTGAGCTCGAGCGGCCCGGCGACGTTGTACTGGCGGGAGAAGGAGTCGGAGCCCTCGCGCGTGCCCTCGGCGGTGAGGGTGAGCTCGGAGTCCTCCTGCAGCGGAGACTTCGGGGAGACCTGGACGACCTGGCGCGGGTTGACGGTGTAGCCCTCGAAGCGGCTGCTGCCGATGTTGGTCAGCGTGACGGGGATCTTCTCGCCGTTCGTGTAGGCGAGCTGGATCATGTCGGCCACCTTGCTCGGCTTTACGGGCTGGTCGAAGATGACGTAGAAGGTCGCCCCGGTGGCGACGCGGCCGCCCCACTGCGGGTAGACGTTGATGACGCCCGGCTCGCCAGGGGTCGGGAGGTAGGTGATGGTCTTGCCGGCGATCTCGATCCGCGGCTCGGCCTTGAACTTGGCCTGCCAGGGCGCCTCCATGGCGCGGCCGTCGTCGGTCGTGAGACCCTGGACGGTGACCGCGTAGGTGGTCTCGGGGTCGAAGGGCTTGGTGGCGCGGAACTCGAGCGTCGAGGCGTCGATCCACACGGCCTTGCCCGCGACCGCGGGCTCGAGCGTCAGGGTGCCGGCGGCGGCGGGGAGCGTCTTGCCCTTGGCGAGCGTGCCGGGGAGCTTGGCCGGCCGGTTCAGGACGAGGCGGAGGATCTGACCCTCAATATCGAAGGTGCCGTCGTCTTCGTCGACCTTGGGCCAGCGGACCGTGAGCGCCTTGTCGGTGCCGACGTCGTTGCTGCCGGCGATCGCCAGCTCGGGCCGCGGCTCGCGGTTGGTGAGCGGCGGCGGGAAGACGAGGCTGCTTCCGGCGGCCTCCGGGAGCTCGCGGACGAGGGCGTCACCGGTCGCGGCCACTTCGTCCGAGCCGGTGACGGTCACGGGCTTCGAAACGGGTTGGCAGGCGAGGAGGGCGAGCAACGCCGGCGAGATGGACAGGGATCGGGGGCGAGGGGAGCTGGCGTGCGTCATGGCGGTGGCGGCTGCAATTGTGCACGTGATCGGGCCTCGACAGGAAGAGTCGCGGCCGGCGTCGACGATACGCTCGACCCGGGCCCGGCATTGCAGGGCGTCGAGGCGCGGCGACGAGCGCGCTCAGTCGTCGTCGAGGATCGGGAGACGTGAGGTCTCGACCGTGATCGGCTTGCTGAGGTCGACGGGCGCGCCGGCGCGGGCGCCCGCGGTGAGACCGGGGGCGGCAGCCTTCTGGGGGCGGCGGCCGACGAGGAAGTAGGTGCAGAGGGCGCCCTTGCCCTTGACGTGGATGATGCCGCGCCTCTGGAAGGCGTACTTGTGGCGGAGGCGCTTGTAGGTCTGCTCGGTGACCTGGATGGCGTTGGCGATGCCGTGCGACTCCATGCGGCTGGCGATGTTCACGGTGTCGCCCCAGAGGTCATAGGCGAACTTCTTGGTGCCGATGATCCCGGCGGTGACCGGGCCGCAATTCATGCCGATCCTGATCCGGACGCCGCGGTTGCGCTTGGCGTTGAAGCGCTCGATCACGGCGAGCATGTCGAGCGCCATCTCGGCCATGGCCTCGGCGTGGTCGGGCCGGGGCATCGGGAGGCCGCTGGCGGCCATGTACTCGTCGCCGATCGTCTTGATCTTCTCGAGGCCGTGCTTCTCGGCGAGCTGGTCGAACATCGAGAAGATTCGGTTGAGCATGGCGACGAGCTCGGCCGGCGGGAGCTGCTCGGACATGCGGGTGAAGCCGACGAGATCGGCGAAGAGGACGGTGACGTCGGGGAACACGTCGGCGATCGTCCGCTGGCCCTCCTTGAGGCGCTCGGCGATCGGACGGGGGAGGATGTTGAGGAGGAGCTGCTCGCTGCGCTCCTGCTCGCTGCGGAGCTTCTTGATGTAGGCGCGCTCGCGGTCGCGGAGGCGCTTCTTCTCGAGGCAGGCGCCGATGCGGGCGCGGAGGATGATCGGGTCGAAGGGCTTGGGGAGGTAGTCCTCCGCGCCGAGCTCGATCGACTTGACGACGGTGCCGATCTCGTCGAGCGCGGAGATCATGATGACGGGGAGGCCGCGGAGCTTGTCGTCGGCGTGGAGCTGCTCGAGGACCTGGTAGCCGTCCATCTCCGGCATCATGACGTCGAGGAGGACGAGGTCGAAGTCCTGGCTGCGCAGCATCTCGAGGGCGCGGCGACCGTTGTCGGCGAGGAGGACGTTGTGGCCCTCGCGCTCGAGGCGGCGGGCGAGCATGCTGCGGTTGGACTCGTTGTCGTCGACGACGAGGATCTTGCCGGTGTCGGCGGCGCGTTGGACCGCGGGCTTGAGGGGGAGCGGGATGGTCTGGGTCTGGCTCGGCTCCGGGGCGGGCCGGACGCCCTGGATGATCTTGACGATCGCGCCGCCAGAGATGATCTGGTCGAGCTTCCGGACCGCCTCGAGGATCCGCTCGACGTCCGCGACGGCGTCGTCGCGCTCGTTCTGGCGGAAGAGCGTGATCAGGCGCTCGACGTGGGTACGGAGGTGGCTGAGCGGGAAGAGGAGGTCGCGGTTCAGCCGCTCGGGGCTCGGGCGCTGCGACTTGGGGTCCAGGAGGTCGTCGATGATGCTGAGGAGCTGCCGAGCGTCGCTGAGGAACTGGCGGATGTGCGAGCCGACGAGATCGTCGCCGCTGGCGTCCGCGTCCTCGATCAGCATCTCGCTGTAGCCGAAGATCTGGTTGAAGGGGGTCCGGAGGTCGTGACGGAGCTGCGCGGACGAGGAGCGCCGCGTCGCCGCGGTCGAGCCCTTGGGCGCGTCGGCCTCGACGGGGGCGGCGGCCTTGTGGGCCGTCGAGGCCGGGCGAGGGATCGGGGCGACGAGCGAGGTCTCGCCGGAGGCGACGAGGAAGTTGGGGAGCGACTGAGCGGGGACCTCGTCGTCGATGTCGATCGACATGTCGATCTCGAGCGTCGGGCTGTCGCTGGTCGGCGTCTCGTCCGCGATCTCGGCGAAGGCCCGCTCGGCCTCGTTGGAGTCCTCCTGCTCTTCGGCCGGGGCCTCAGGCTCCTCGATGATGCTGCCTCGGAGGATGTCGTCGTCGTCGACGTCGATGTCGTCGTCCGGCGCCGGTCCCTGGCTCTTGCCAGCCTCCGGGCTGTCGCGACGGTGTGGATCCTTGGCTCGCATCGAGGGGTGAAGAGCCTAGCGAAGGCGGTTGCGACAGACGGACACGGTCGAGGCGATCGTAGCGCGAAGATGGTGAGCGCGATCACCCGGGCGGCCGGTGTTTGGGTCGGGAGGCGCTCCTCGTCCGCAGGGCCGGGCAAACCCACGGGACGTCGGTGAGCTCTGGTTCGTGCGGGATCGCCCAGCCCGGGGCGAAGAGGCGATCTCTCGCGGCGCCGTGAGCGGTTGTGGGCCGAACGACGCGCGTTGGGGGCGATGTAAGCCTGAGGGGCCGGGCGCGGGATTGTCGCGCGTGCAATGAGAAGTCCCAAAGGACAGCCCCGGGGCGCGAGGGCGTCCCTTTGGGGGTGCTTGACCCTCGCGTGCGATCCCCGCGAAGATGAGGCCGGGCGTTGAAACTCGCCTGAACGGAAGTGGCCGGGATATGACGCAGATTCGCGAAGAGTATGCCTTGCAGAGCCCGATGTCGGTTCCGGAGGGGGTCGCGTATGACGGCCGGACGAATCGCTTCTTTGCGAGCGGGCTCCTGAGCGGGGCCGTGACGCAGATCGACGCGGAGTCCGGCGAGGAGCGGCCGTTCTTCCAGCCTGAAGGCGAGCCCTACCAGCTCTCCGGGGTGAAGGTGGATGAGCACGCCCGCCGACTCTGGGTGTGTGCGTCGCAGATCCAGCGGATGGCGGGGGGGGTGATGGTCTTCGATGTGGACAGCGGGGAGCGTTTGGCCCACTTTGACCTGTCCCGCGCGGGGATCTGCAACGACGTCGCGCTCGACGCGGACGGCGCCGCGTACGTGACCGACTCCTTTCAGCCGGTGATCTACCGGGTCGATCTCCGGGACGGCAGCGCGGGGGAGTTCGTCCGCGATCCGAAGATGGGGGCCGGGCCCGGGCAGATGGGGCTGAACGGGATCGCTATCACGCCGGACGGCGACCACATCATCGCGGGGTACACGACGCCGTCGAAGCTCTTCGTGCTCGCGCGGTCCGGCGGGGAGGTCCATGAGATCTCTCTCAGCGGCGACCCATTCGCCCCGGAGAACAGCCCGCACTTCACGGGCGCCGACGGGATCATCTTTGTCGGTCACCACCTCTACGTGATCCACGACGGCGGCGTGCAGGAGGTGAGCTTCACCGGACCGGGCTACCGCGCCGGGACGGTCAAGAACCGGCTCGTGCCCGAGCCGGGGCTCTCGACCGCGACCGTCGCGCGCGGCGAGCTCTACGCCATCAAGAGCGAGGTGCTCCGGATGATGTACTTCCGCGAGGCCCCGCGTCTGCCCTTCAAGATCTACCGCATCTCGCGCGATCTCTTCCGCTGATAGTCATGTCCTGGCGGACAGGCGCGCGAGGAAGGCGTCGGCCATCGAGGCGATCGCGCCCGCGCTGAGCGCCTCCTCGCGGGCGACGTCGTAGACCGAGAGCTCGCCCTCGGGGAGGTCGTCGAGGAAGCGGCTCGGGCGGCGTGGCACGGGGTTCCCGCGCTCGAGGCGGGCGGCGGCGCGGGTGATGTAGAGGCGGTCGCGGGCGCGGGTGATGCCGACGTAGAAGAGGCGGCGCTCCTCCTCGACGTCGCCGGCGATCGCGTCGCTGATCCGGGGCGAACTGACGCGCTTGTGCGGCATCGTGCCCTCCTCGCAGCCGAGGATGAAGACGATCGGCCACTCGAGGCCCTTGGCGCTGT
>CAZMML010000239.1:0-6150 GCA_964567335.1 uncultured Nannocystis sp.
AGCTACGGGCCGCAGCTCGCCGCGCTGCGCCGCGGGGTGCACGTGGTGGTCGGCAGTCGTTCGGCTCCTCGTGACCACCCCAGCGACGCGCAGCCCGGCCTGGCAAGACCACCACGCGGTCTTCGGCCCCGCGGCCGCGCCCTCACAGCGCCGTCACGCCGCAGCGCGATCGTCCTGTCGGCGGTGGATCTTCCCGCGAAGATCGCAGTATAACCGGACGGTGCCCTCTCCCCGCCCCAGCGTCAGCGCATCGACCCTGTGCTGGGCCCTCGCTGCGGGCCTCGTCGCCCTCAGCCCCGCCCAGGCCGCCGCCCAGGCGCCCGCGGGCTCTGGCGCCGTGAAGCCAGCGACGCAGCCCCCCAAGGGGCCCGCCCCGGCGGACAAGAACGCGAGCAAGCCCGGGGGCAAGAAGATCATCTCGCTCGAGGACGAATTCCTCGTCGAGGGGCAGCTCGAAAAGCCCAGCGCCTTCTACGTGCTGCGGCGCTCCTCCACGGACTACGACTGGGCGCGGCTGGGCGCGACCTTTACTCCGCTGGTGCTTGAATCTGCCTGGGATCCTTTGTTCTAATCAGCCACGTTACGGGGGCCGGGCGCACACCGCGCGCGAAAACCACCCGCCGAGAAGACCAACCCAACCAACAACCACATTCCGGGCGAGCCCCGGATCACAAAGCGAGACAGACGGGGCTCACCCCGTTCTTCGAGGAGGATAAGCGGCCATGGATTTTGCGCAGTTTTACCAGGAAGGCGGCGCATGGATGCACCCGATCGCGATCTGCGCTGTGCTCGGCGCTGGCGTCATGATCGAGCGGTTCATCTTCTTGTTCTTCCGCTTCAACATCAACGGCGCCCAGTTCTTCAACCAGGTCCAGAAGCTGGTGATGGCGAACAACATCGACCGCGCCATCAAGCTGTGCAACGCCGCTGACAAGGCCGCGCTCGCCCGCGTGATGAAGGCAGGTCTCACCCGCGCCAACAAGAGCGAGGCCGACATCGCGTCGGCCATCGAAGAGGCGATGCTCGAGGTCGGCCCGGCGATCACCAAGCGCCTGTCGATGATCGCGGCGGTCGCCAACATCGCCACGCTGCTCGGCCTCCTCGGCACGATCTTCGGCATGATCGACGCCTTCAACGCGGTGGCCGTGGCGGCCGCCGACCAGCGCTCGCAGGCCCTCGCGAAGGGCATCTCGATCGCCATCAACACGACGGGTTTCGGCCTCATGGTCGCCATCCCGCTGCTCTCGGCGCAGGTCTTCATCCAGGGCCTCGCCAAGAAGATCACCGACGAGGTCGACCTCTACGCGGTCAAGCTCGAGAACCTCCTCGCCGCGCGGGTGCGTCAGGGGTGACGAGCGTAGCCTGACCTTCCGGTCAGGCTCGTCCGACCCACCCGAAACCCAACACCCAACAACGGAAAGGAGGTGAGCGATGGCGCGTAAAAAGTACCAGGAAGAGGAGATCGAGGCGAACCTCTTGCCGGTCATGAACGTCATGTTCTTGATGATCCCGGCGCTGCTGATGGCGATGGAGTTCGCCCAGATGGCCGCGATCAACGTCTCGCCGCCGAAGTTCGCGGCCGCCGCTCCTCAGAAGGAAGAGGACAAGAAGGACGAGAAGCCGCTCAACTTCAAGGTCTTCGTCATGGAGGACGGCTACCGCGTCAGCGCCGACGCCCAGCAGATGGGCGCGGAGGCTGGCAAGGCGCAGGACTCGAAGGCACCGACGATCGGACTCGCCAAGCCCGGCACACCGCTCAACGACTTCGAGCGCTACGACTACGCCCAACTCGAAGCCACGGCCAAGAAGTTCAAGGAAGGCTACCCCAACGAGGTCGTGGTGACGATCTCGGCCGAGGCCAACATCCCGATGCAGGCGATCATCTTCACGATGGACGCCCTCGCCGGCCGCACCTGCAAGCTCCTCAAGGCGCTCAAGAGCGGCGAGAAGATCCCCGACGACTGCTACTTCTGGCAGCCCATCGTGGAAGGGGGTGCGAGCTAAGATGACTCCCGAACAGGAAGCATTCCTCGCGAAGAAGAAAGAGAAGGCCGCGGCGCGTCGCGCCAGGCCCGAGGACAAGGCGATCCTCGGCCTGACCTCGCTGATGGACATCGTGTCCATCCTCGTGGTCTACCTCCTCAAGAGCTACGCGTCGGACCCCATCGTCATCAACCCGACCGCGGGCCAGAAGATCCCCTTCTCCTCGGCTGACGCGCCGATGCAAGAGGGCATCCCGATCTTCGTCACCACCCGCGGGATCACCTTCGACAGCAAGAAGATCGTCACCATGACGCCCGACGGGGACATCGACCCGGCGCAGGTGTCCAACCACCTGATCGGGCCGCTCTACGACCAGCTCGCCGAGGAGGTCGACAAGGCCAAGCAGCTCTCGGAGCGCCAGGGCAAGACCTGGACCGGCCGCGCGATCCTCGTCGGCGACCAGGAGCTCAAGTTCAGCGTCCTCGTCGACGTCATGTACACCACCGGCCGCGCGGAGTTCACCGAGTACTCCTTCTGCGTGATCAAGAAGAGCTGACCCCTCTTCTGCCGCCCACGAGGCCAGGCGTTCGCTCGCAGCGGCGCCTGGCCTCGCGCTTTTTTGGCCCAGAAGACCCGACACCGGAACTCTTCTTCGCCTCGCTCCCCCTCATCCGCTATCCTTCGCCAGCGTGGCCCGGCCGTCCCTGAAGGTCCTGCGGATCGCCTCGGTGATCGACGGCCTCGTCTGCGACGAGCTCCATCAGCACGCGCCCGGCCCGGTCACCGCCGGACGCGCCGTCGAGAGCGACCTCCTCCTCTTCGGCAGCCGCACCCCCAAGACCCACGTCCTCTTCGCCTACCAGGAGGGCGCCTACGTCCTCGACCTCCCGCTCCGCGCCAGCGGCCGCCTGATCACCCGCGGCAAGTCCGTCGACATCGCCGGCCTGTGGCGCAAGCAGCTCCGCGCCCGACCGAACGCCCGCTCGCTCCGCGTGCGCGTCGACCCCAGCACCCGCGGCGTCGTCGAGCTCGGCGAGACCACCCTCCTCTTCCAGTTCGCCGCCCCCGCGCCCGTCCCCCCGAAGGACCCCTTCCCGCCGGAGCTCCGCGCCCGACCCACGACGATGTGGTCGCGGGCCGACATGGCCACCATGCTCGCGGCTCTGCTGCTCCTCGGCCCCTACTTCCACTGGGCCGCCAGCAAGGAGATCGACTACAGCATCGCCCCGGAGATCGACGAGCGCTTCCTCGTCAAGATGGGCCTGCGCGACGCGAAGAAGCCCGAGGAGAAGAAGGAGGAGAAGAAGGACGACGAGGAGGAGATCCTCAAGCAGGAGGACGACAAGCCCAAGCCGAAGGAGGAGGTCATCCTCGCGGACAAGCAGCTCGAGAAGAAGTTCTCCAAGGAGGCCATCAACAAGGCCCGCGGCGTCGGCATCGCCCGCGTCCTCGGCACCTACGGCGGCGACGGACCCGGCACCGTCTTCGACGTCATCCAGAGCACCGAGAACAACCTCGGCGAGCTCTTCGCCGCCGGCATGACCGCCACCGTCCTCCCCGACGGCACCGAGGTGACCGGCGCCTTCGTCCCCGGCGGCGAGGGCATCAGCGCGCAGGGCGCGATCGTCGGCACCAAGGGCTTCGAGGCCCAGGGGCCGGAGCTCGAGGGCCTCGAGAAGAAGGAGCGAAAGATCAACTCCTCGGTCAAGAGCTCCGGCGCCGACGTGTTCGGCGACGCCGACAAGAAGGCCGTGCAAGCGACGATCCGCCAGCGCACCGGCGCCCTCCAGGCCTGTTACAACAAGGCCTTACAGACCAACCCGGGCCTCGCGGGCAAGATCGCGTACACCATCACCATCAGCGTCATGGGCACCGTCACCGACGTCCGCATCGGCGAGGACACCCTCCAGGACCCCGGCGTCCAGCAGTGCACCGTCGCCAAGATCAAGGGCTGGCGCTTCCCCACCACCCCGGGCGCCGAGCAAGCTTCGGACGTCTCCTTCTCCGTGGTATTTTCGGGAGGATCATGACCACGCGCGGCGTCCTCTCCGTCGGAACCCTGCTCGTCGCCCTCACGACCGAAGGCGCGGTCTCTGCTGCCCCTTCGGCCAGCCCAGCTCCGACCCAGCCCACCCCCGCGCCGCCGCCTCCCGCCGCGCAGGTCAGCGTCCCGGGCGCCCGCAACACCCTTGAACGCGGCGTCACCGAGCTCGGCACCCTCCTCGCGCGCGCCCGCCAGAGCGGCAACATGACCCGCGTCGCCTGCGTCCAGGACAAGCGCGACCGCGCCGACTCGATCCTCGAGGTCGCGACCGGCGAGATCTTGCTCCTGCAAGATCCCAGCGTCGACGCGCAGAGCCGCGCCTTCGCCGGCGAGAAGCTCGCCGAGGCCGCCGACCGCCTCTCCGGCCTCGTGAGCCAGGCCCGCGCCTGCCAGGGCGGCGGCGACGAGGATCGCAAGGCCGCCGACAACCAGGCGAACCAGCCCAAGACGGTCATCCCGAGCGACCCGACCTCGACCGTGCCCAGCACCCCGCGTCTGCCCCCGCGCATCGACCCGCGCCCTCCTGTCGCAAGCCCGATCCTTTGACCTGCAGCACGGCCCGGGCCGCGCCACCTTCTCGGCCCCCGCACCCGTGATCCGCTAGGCTGTAGCCCGCCCGACCTTGCGACGGTCCTCGAAGCTCGCCCCCCCCTGGGCCCTCCGCGTCCTCGCCGCGAGCGCAGGGGTCGTCGCGGCGATCCCCGCGGACGTCCGCGCCAGCGGCGGCTCGAGCACCACCGGCGGCCTCGTCATGGGCGGGGGCATCCCCCGCACCGAGGACGGCCAGGGCATCAAGCTCGGGCCCCGCTCGACCTTCCACCCCGGCCTGGCCCTGATGGTCGGCGCCGACAGCAACGTCTTCTGGAACCGCGCCGGCGACGTCGGCGGGATCCGCCCGGCCGCGATCGTCATGCCCGTCGTCTGGCTCGGCGTCGGCAACCGCGAGGTCCGCGACAACGTCCTCCAGAGCGAGGCCGAGGCCGCCAAGGACCGCAAGGTCGACTACAACGTCCGCCTCACCGCCGGCTACCGCAGCTTCATCGCCCGCCCCGAGGACCTCCGCAAGCTCCCGCGCTTTAGCATCGACCTCAACGCCCACCTCGTCATCGCCCCGGGTCGCCGCTTCAGCGTCTTCTTCAACGAGTTCTTCTCCCGCGCCGCCGACCCCCGCAACTACGACGCCGGCATCGGCTTCAACTACAACCGGATCGACCACCGCGCCGCGCTCGGCTTCGTGGTCCGCCCCGGCGGCGGCCGCCTCAGCCTCTCCGCCGCCTACCTCAACGAGGTCCTCTTCTTCGAGGCCCCCGACATCTACAGCGGCGATCGCTACATCCACGGCACCGCCGCCGAGCTCAAGTGGCGGCTCGCGCCCCGCTCCGCGATCCTCGCCACCTACTCCTTCGCCCACACCTATTACTTCAGCTGCAACAACAACACCGACCTCGACTGCAACGAGGACAACAACGCCCACCGCGTCCTCTTCGGCTTCCGCGGCCAGGTAAGCCGCCGCTGGACCCTCGACGCCCTCGCCGGCTACGGCGCCGGCACCTACTACGACGACGAGAGCGGCCCCAACTTCAAGGGCTTCATCGGCGGCGCGCGCGCCGCCTTCTACCCGACCCTGCGCACCCAGGTCTTCGCCCAGGTCGATCGCATGTTCAGCGACTCGCTCTACGGCAACTACTTCACCGACACCGGCGCGCGCCTCGGCGCGCTCCACACCTTCCGCTGGCGCATGTACACCGAGCTCACCCTCGGGCTCATCGGCCGCCGCTACGCCGGTCTGCCCTTCCCGCGCCGCGAGAGCTCGGCCACCGAGTACAGGGGCGCGCCCGGCTTCGTCCGCAGCGACACGATCTTCGCCCTCAGCGCCAGGATAGAAAAAGCGCTCGGGCGCTACTTCGTCGTCGGCGCCCGCTACGACTTCATCCTCGACCGCACCGACTTCGCCGCCCGCTTCCCCGGCGGCCTCGTCGACTTCGGCGGCTTCGTCAAGCACATTGCCATGGTCGTCGGGGCCGTGCGATTCTAGGCTGCTCATGCTCAGGCCCGCCGCGCTCGGCCTCGCCGCCGCCCTCGCCTGCACGCGGGCCCCCTCGCGCCCGCCCGAGGGCGTCGCC
>CAZMML010000240.1:0-6140 GCA_964567335.1 uncultured Nannocystis sp.
GTCGCGCTTTCCGCACAGCGAAGCGCGGGTGCTGGTGCTCCAAGGGCGGGTGATCCGCGGCGACGGCGAGGCCGGGGCGGGGGACCTGCTCTTTTGGCGCCCCGGGACCTCGCTGGGGGTGGCGGCGGAGGGGCCCGAGCTGCTGCTGGCGGTGGTGGCGGGGGTCGCCCGCGCGTGGCGCGGGTGAGCCGCGCGTGGTAATGCCAGGGTGATGTCCGAGCATCGACGGCCCCCGGCCCGCGAGGCGATCCTCGCGGCGCACCGCTTCCCCGGCGATTACGTGATCAAGGCCTTCGGTCCGGCGGGCGAGGCCTTCCGCGAGGCGGTGGTCGGACACGCGCACGCGGCGACGTCGACGACGCGGGTGAGCGTCCACGAGCGGATGACGCGGAGCGGAGACCGGGTGTGTGTGACCTTGACCCTCCAGGCCGAGACGGTGGAGGAGGTCGAGGACGTGTACTACCGGCTATACACCCTGCCAGAGCTGCTCTTAATCTTGTGATCCGCGTCACCCGTCGCCTTGCACATTTTCCTGCGCGCCCGCCGTCGTAGGCGAGCCCCTCGGAGATCCCATGACCCCACGCCTCCTGTTGACGATCGCCCTGCTCCTCTCCGGCGCCTCGTTCGGTTGCAAGCCCAAGGCCGTGCGCGGCGGGGCGGGCACGGAGAACCCGAACCTCGACGAGGGGGCGATGAGCACGACGCTCGACCGCAAGGACCTCGGCGACCTGATGAAGGTGACGCTGGACAAGCTCTACGCGTCGCCCTTCTGGGCCCAGGTGAGCAGCTTCCCGGCGCCGGTGGTGGTGGCGATCTGGCCCTTCAAGAACGAGACCTCGGAGCACATCGACGACCAGCTCAACACGCTGCTCGGCGACCTCGAGACGGAGCTCGTCAACAGCGGGGTCGTGCAGGTGGTCAGCCGCGAGCGTCAGGCGGAGATGGCGAACGAGGTCGCGGTGCAGCAGAACCGCTCGATCTACGACACGGCCTTCGCGGCCCAGATCTCGCGCCAGATCGGCGCGAAGTACTTCATCACCGGCAAGGTCGGCAGCGTCGACGAGTTCTTCAACAAGGAGCGGCGGGTCCAGTACACGCTCTTTGTCCAGGTGATCGAGGTCGAGACCAGCCTCGTCCGCTTCCAGTTCAAGGCCGAACGTAGCAAGGCGATCGTCCGCTAGCCCGCGGAGGCCCGATGCCGGCTCGGTGGGCGCGCGCGTGCGGGGTGGTGGTCCTGGTCGTCGCGGCGGGCTGCGCGACGTACTCGGACCGCAACCGCCACGCGCGCGACGCGGCCACGCGCGGGGACCTGCAGGGGGCCGAGCGCGAGCTCAACAAGCTGCTCGGCGTCCGCGCCAGCAAGGACCTGCCGACCGAGTGGAAGAAAGACACGGCGCTGGCGCTGCTCGAGCGCGGGATGGTGCTGCGCGCGCGGCGGCAGTACAAGCTCTCGGCGCGCGACCTCAGCGCGGCCGAGAAGCAGCTCGAGCTGCTGGACATCGCCCGCGACGGGGCGGGGCAGCTCGGCAAGTACGTGTTCTCGGACAGCGCGACGAAGTACAAGGCGCCGCCCTCCGAGAAGCTGGTCCTCAACGCGTTCAACCTGATCAACTACCTGGTGCGCGGCGACCTGTCGGGGGCGCGGGTCGAGGCGAAGCGCTTCACGACGATGCACGACTACATCGCGGGGTACGACGCGACCCACCCGCACGGGGCCTTCGGGAGCTACCTGGCGGGCTTCGTGTTCGAGCGCCTGGGAGAGGTCGAGCAGGCGCTGCGCTACTACGACGAGGCGCTGACGGCGCGAGAGTTCCCGAGCCTGATCGGCCCGGTGCAGCGGCTGGCGCCGCGGACGGCGTACCGCAGCCCGCGGATCGACGCGATCCTGGCGGCCGCGCCGCAGGTCGCGCCGGCGCCCGCGGAGGGGACGCCGGAGCAGGGTCCGGCGGAGGGCGCCGCGGAGGTCGCCGCGCCGGAGCTGCCGGCGGAGGTGCTGGTGGTGGCGAGCGTCGGGCGGGTCCCCTACAAGGAGGCGGCGCGGATGCCGATCGGGGCGGCGATCGGCTACGCGCACGCGTACATCACGGGCGACGCGTCGGTGCTGGCGCGGAGCGCCCTCAAGGTGGTGGTGTACCCGGAGCTGGTGCCCGCGCAGGCGCTCTTCCAGACCGCGGAGGTGCGGCTCGACGGTCAGCCGGTGGGGCTCGACCTGGCCAGCGACCTGCAGGGCGAGGTGATCCAGGAGTACGAGGACATCAAGCCGAAGATCATCGGCGCGGCGATCTCCCGCCTGATCGTGCGCGCGGCGGCGGCCGAGGCCGCGCGGGCGGCGGGCAGGGCGTCGTCGCAGAAGAACGGGGCGCTGATCGGGCTGCTGGCGGCGCTGGCGGTCGAAGGCGCGCTGGTGGCGGCCGACCGCCCCGACACCCGCTCCTGGACCCTGCTGCCCGGGGTCGTGTTCGTGACCCGCCTCTCGGTCCCGCCGGGGCCGCACACGGTCACGGTCGCCGCCCGCGGGCCGGGCGGGGTGGAGATCCACGAGTCTCAAGTTAACCTGAAGAGCGGCGGCTTCTCCGTCGTCGACGTCACCACGCTGCGCTAGCCGAGAAGGTGTCACCATGTCCCATCGCCGAGTTCCCCGTCCCCTGCGCCCCCTTCTCCTGGCGGCTGGCGTGTACGCCGGCCTCTGCTCGGTCGCCGAGGTGGCCGAGGCGAGCGTGATGGGCCGCCGCGGCATCGAGATCGAGGGGCCCAACGACCGCCGCGGCTTCTACATCGGGCCGGGGCTCGGCTTCGGGGCGGCCTACTTCGACAGCCCGATCTTCGCCAAGACCTACGGCGACCTCAACGCCTTCATCCCGGCGGGTCGGCTCGAGCTGGCGCTCGGCGGCGGGGTCGGCAAGCGGCTCACGCTCGGCGGGACCTTGCACCTCGGGACCTACTTCAACTCGCGGATGGGCGCCCGCCCCTTCTTCGGCGGGGACATCGAGGCGACGGTCTTCATCGTCCGCGGCTTCTTCGTCCGCACGGGGCTCGGGATCTCCGGCGTACCCCACGGCGACGGCCGCCGGATCGCGATGGGCGCGGGCGGCCTCGCGGGCCTCGGCTACGAGTTCTGGCTCAACGCGACGGCGGCGCTCGGGGTGTCGGTGATCTACGACATCCGCGCGGTGCCGGGCGACGGGCTGCGCCACACGCCCTACGTCGGGCTGCGCTTCACCTGGTACTGAGGCCAGGTCTCAGCGGCGCACGGCTGCGGTCATCTCGAGGACGACCTTCCAGGCCTCGAGGGTGCGGCTCTTGGTGTCGCTGAGCTCGGAGAGGGCGCGCGTGCGCAGCCGCAGGGTGGTGGCGGTGGCGTCGGCGAGCTCAGCGAGCTCGGCGGAGCGAGAGGCGCGGCGGAAGGGGTTCGACTTGATCAAGAAGAGGCCGGGGACGAGGAGACCGCCGCCGATCAGGCCGGCCGCGAGGCCGATCTCACCCTGGACGGCGGTGTAGAGGCCCGCCCCGAGGGCCGCGGCGGCGAGGGCGGCGAGGACGAGGCCGAACTGGCGCAGCCGCGAGGTGTGGGAGCGGAGCGCCTGGGCGCTGCGGAGGGCGAGCGACTCGAGCTCGCCGAGAGGGTTGACGGTGAGGACGTCGGGCGCCTCGACGTCGCGGAGGAGGTCCGAGCCCCAGGTCCGGGTGACCTCGATCGGGGCGGAGATCGGCCGTTCACGCGGGCGCGGCGTGTCCCCGCCGGGGCCGGCGGGGACGTCGCGGGCGTCGAGGACGGTGTCGGCGATCGCGGCGTCGCGGATCGCCGATTCGGCGCGCTGGCGGAGCTTGTGGAGGCTGGCGGCGATCGCTGCGCTGTGGCCGGCGGCTTCGACGAGGAACTCGCTCATGCGTGCGGACCCTGGGCGGGTCGAAATTGGCACAGCTTCGCGGCGACCGGGTGAGAAATGCGAGTTAGGGCCCGCGATCGAGGTCGTCGCGCATTCGCTCACCCCTCGGCCTCGACGCGTCGACCCGCGCCGACGAGGCCGCTGTAGGTGGTGGGGTCAGCGAGGCCGAGCCAGGGGTCGCTCCGCGGGGTGAGGAAGAGCTCGGAGTAGACGCGGCGCGTGAGGGCGGCGAGGTCGAGGGCGGCGGCGTCGCCGACGGTCCACCAGGCGTGGATCTGCCGGTGGAGCTCGAACTCGTTCCGCAGGGTGTCCTGGGCGAGGCTCTGGCGCACGCCGGCCTCGGCGGCCGCGAAGGCCTCGGCGTCGCGCGCCGGGTCGACGCGGCGCCCCTGCGGGACGCGCATCAGGCCGCGGCTGGCGGGGGCGAGGGCGATCGTCGGGGCGATCGCGTCGGCGAGGCGCCCCAGGCGCGCGTTCGGGTCGAGATCGACGGGCTCGTCGAGGCGCTGCAGGAGGGGGACCTCGACGCGGGCCTTGCTGATCGCGATCGGCGCGGCGAGGCCGGCGCGGGGAGCAGGTCCGGCGGGGGCCTGTGCGGCGACGATGGGCCGCGGGCCCTCGTCGCCGCGGCGCCGGACGGCCTGCCAGTCGCGGTCGAGGTCCATGAGGTGCTGGAGGTGGAGGCGCGCGAGCGCCTGCTGACGGGCGGGTCCGTGGAGCGCGGTGGTCTCACGGGCGATCTGCTCGCCGCGGGTGAGGGCGGCGATGAAGCTCTCCGGGGCGACGAGCCCGGGGATCACGTCGACGGGGCGGCCGGCGGGGTCGAGGACGAAGTGGGCGCTGTTGCCGGTGATCGTGGTGGTGACGCTGCGGCCCTCGCCGAGGTCGATGGTCAGCTTCGGGGCGGGGCGCTCGCTCGACCAGTGGAGGACGAAGCGCTGGCGCAGGAGCTCGGCGAGCGCGGGGTTGGGGTAGAGGAGGGCGCGGAAGAAGCGGCTGTTGGCGCAGCTCAGCTCCTCGTCGAGGCGGCCGAGGAGGCGCAGCGAGAGGATCGGCTTGCCCTCGGCGGTGGCGCGGCGGACGGCCTCGTCGAGGTCGGTGTGCCAGAAGAGGCGCGAGAGGACGCAGTCGCGCTGGGCGCAGACGGCGTCGAGCGCGGCGAGGAGGCGGGCGCGCTCGGGGTCTTCGAGGCCCGCGGGGTCGGAGGCGCCGGCGGCGGCGTCGGCGGCGGCGACGATCGCCGCCGCCGCGGCGTCGAGGGCCGCGGCGTGGGCGGACTCGAAGGCGACGAGGCCGGCGGGGCCGAGGGTGCGGAGCTGGACCTGGGCGGCCCGGGCGAGGGGACCCGGGAGGACGGCGAGCTCGGCGAGCTCGCGCGTGGTCCAGGCGCGGCCGGCCAGGTCCGGGGCGGCGGTGTCGGGCCCACAGTTGTCGTCGCAGGCGGCGGGGGCGACCGCCAGTGAAGAGGTGAAGAGCGCCATGATCATCCAGCCTCGCGTGAAGGTCCGCATCGCATCGTCTCCGGCCGTGCTTGTGACGTCCGGTGTAGCGGGCCCTCGCGAGGGCGGCGGTCAAGGCTGTGTAAAAGCGGGGCGCGGCGGCGCTCAGCCGGCGGGGGGCGCGGCGTCGGCGGGGGGCACGAGCGCGGGGTCCGGCGGGGGCGACTTGAGCTTGGCCGGCTGGGGTCCGCCGCAGATCTTCGACGCGACCTTGCAGCCGCGGACCTTGAGCGCGCGGGCGATCTCCGGGAGCCGCGGCTGGTAGCTCTTGGCGAGGTCGGCGTTGCCGGCGAGCTCGAGGGTGAACTTCCATTTGTCGGTGACGAAGAGCGAGACGCTGTAGAACTTCGGCTTGTCGGAGCCCGGGGGGGTGTAGTCGAAGTCGAAGCGGGTGCCCTCGCGGCCGTTCTTGGCGGTGATCGGGGTCTGGTTGACGAGGCTGTAGCCGCGCCGGCCGAGCTTGGTGACGAGGTCGCTGGCCCAGAAGTCGAGGGTGCCGCCGCGGAAGTTCTCGAAGCGGTGGACGCGGAGGCCGACGTTGTCCTGGGCCTTCATGCGGGTCTCCCAGTCGCCGCCGCTGACCTCGACGAAGCCGGTCGGGGGCTCGAGCTTGTAGGCGGCGCAGCCGCCGGCGAAGGGGAGGGCGCTCAGGAGTGCGAGGGTGAGGATGTTGGTGCGCATGGCCTTAGTTCCACTCGGTGGCCTCGACGCCCAGGGTGTCGACCCAGGGGAAGGGATCGTTGCTCGACGGGAC
>CAZMML010000241.1:0-6094 GCA_964567335.1 uncultured Nannocystis sp.
CGTATAGTCGTACGCGATCAGCGGATCGCCGCCGAGCTGCCACTGCGGCAGGAGGGTCCCGCTGCAGTCCCCCGCGCCCGGGGGCTCCTGCCCCTCCGGACAGCTCTGCGGCGTCGGGTCGAGCGGCGGCGGCAGGGCGAAGAGCTCCCCGTCCTTGTGATCCGTCGAGGGGCAGGTCATCGTCTTCGGGCAACCCGCCTTCACCTCGAGCTCCGCCGGCGTGAGCCGCACGTGGTCCGCGACGCCGGTCGAGAGGACCACGCGCCGCGCCCCTTCGAGCGGCGCGTAGGTGTCCGTGGGCCCGAGGACGTCGGCGAGGACCGCTCGGGACTCGATCGGGCCGAACGTGGTCAGCTCGCCGACGACCTGCACCCCGCCTGGGCAGCCGAGACCGAGCGCGTGGCCGAGGTCCTCGGAGTCGAGGTCGCAGGGCTCCGGCAAGAGCGAACAGACCGGCCCCGAGTCGCCGGGCCCGACGTCGAAGCGTGGCAGGTCACCGCCGCCGCTCGTCGAAGTGGGGGCGTCCACGGGCCCGGTCGTCGGCGTCCCCAAACCTGTTCCTGTGGACAGATCGCCCGTCGACCCACTCGAGCTCGACGAGCCCGCGCTCGCCGCCGCGTCGACCTCCTTGACGACCACGCTCACCAGGCAGCCCGGCATGAGCAGGGCCGTCACGGCGATGGCTGGGGCCATGAGGCGCACTTCGGGCAGCATGCCACGGGAGCCAACTCACGGCGACGTGGATGTGGGCATCAGCGCGTGAGGTCCCTTGCGGGCGCGGGCGATCACGGGTCGACCGCGTCACCCGGTCAGCGCTCGGACGCCTCGCGAACCTGCACCGAATAGGGCCCCTTCGGGTACCGGACCAGGAACTCGCGCGCACGCGCCTTCGCCTCCGGACGCTCCAGTTCGAAGAGCGCGAGGATCGCCACCCCCTCCCACTCCTGGGCGAAGGTCCCGCCGACGAACTCGCGCGCGCCCGCCTCGGCGCGCGCCAGCGCCCCCGCCGGATCCCGCCCGAGCAGCGCTCGCGCTGCCTGCAGGCTCCTGGCCTCGCGCAGCGTGTCGGTCTCGGGGGGCGGAGCCGAGGGCGCCTCTTGCTCGGGCGCGGCCTTGCGGACGCGGGCCTTCGGGAGGCGGGGCGGCTCGGGGGTCGGCTTCGCGGCCGGCTCCTCCGGCGCCTCGGGCACCTCGATCGTCTCGGTGTCGGGCCTACGCGGCGCGGCCGGCGGCGTCGCGACGACAGGAGCGGGCGGCGGCTCCGGCGTCGCGGCCGGCGCCGCGAGCGCGACCACCGCCGGCTCGGCCGGCCTGGGACCTGGCGAGGGCCACAGCAGCGCCGCCGCGACCGCGCCGCCGAGGAGCAGGGCCCCGAGCCCGATCGCCTTGCCGCCGCTCCACGCGCCCGCCGAACCTGCACCTTGAGCCAGCTTCGCCTCGAGGCGGGCCGCGCCGGCCGCGACGTCGTAGGGCACGCGCTGCCGCGCCAGTGCGGCGAGGTCGCGACGGAGGTCAGCAGGCGCGGCGGCGTCGTCGAGGAGGCGGGTCGGCTCGATGGTCATGAGGTCACCTGAGAGGTTCGCAGCGGCCGCACGGGCGCGTCGACGAGGCGGGCATACGCCTCCATGAATTGCTTGCGAGCGTTGTGGAGGCGCGAGTAGACCGTGCCGATCGGGATGCCGAGGCCGGCGGCGATCGCCTCGCAGCTCTCGCCCTCGAGCTCGAAGAGGATGAAGACCGCGCGCTTGCCCTCGTCGAGGACATCGAGGGCCTGCTGCACCCTGCGCAGGGACTCATTCGCCTCGGCCTGCTCACCGGGGGAGCCGCGCCGTGCCTCGGCGGCCGCGATCGCGTCGCCGTCCGGCTCCTCGCGGGAGCGCCGGAGCCGCCGCCTGCGCGAGGAGACCACCCGCAGCGCGATCTCGGCGAGCCAGGTCGTCGGCTTGGCCGGCCCCGGCGTGAATCCGCCGCGCCGGTGGGCCACCAGGAAGACATCCTGCACGACGTCGTCGAGCTCCGCGCGCGACACCCCGAGCCGTGCAGCGAAGTTCGCGACGAAGGCCGCGTACTCGCGGAACAAGGTCGCGGCGTCGAGGACCTGCGCGCCATGGCTCGCCTTTGTATGTCGCGGGTCCGTCAATCCTTCACCGGATCGCAAAAGCCGCGCCGAGGCTGATGGCAGCGCCCACCGGCGGCAAGGTCAGCGAGCTCCCAAGTGTATCGACTCCCTCCGGACCGCGCACGACCAACACCGGGCGGACCACCGGCAAGACCAGGTCCAGCGCGACGTCGATGGCGAAGCGGCGCGTGACCCAGACGCGCAGCTCCGGCGCGACCGCCAGCGCCACGTGGGGTCCGAGCGTCGAGCGCACGTCGGGCGTTCTCGCCCGCACGATGAGCGCCCCGCCGGTCGGGCCGAAGCACAGGCGCGGCCGGAAGCGGCGGCGCGGAAGCACCGCGCAGACGTCGACCCTGGCCCCCGCCAGCCCCAGCGCCAGGCGGGATCCGTCGAAACTGCGCTCGCCGCCGTAGGCGCCCCAGCCGCCGATGCGGAGGTCGATCGCGCCGCGCCAGCCGAACTCGACCTGCGCGGCGCCGCCGCCCGCCGCGCCCGGCAGCAGCCCGATCCAGGCCGTCCCGCGCAGGGCCGCCGCGATCACCGTCCGCACCTCGGGCCGCGGCGGCGGAGCGACCTCGCCGGGACGCGGCCGGCGCGCGAGGGGGGGCCGCTCCGTGTCCTCACCGGGAGGCGGCGGCGTAGCCCCCACCACGTCGTAGCCGAGGCTCCCGAGGACCGAGGTGTCGACCGCGATCGCCACCGCGAGCCCGACCACCGCGTGGAGGTCGCCGCACTTCGCGGGGCCTGGGTCGAAGCTGCGCTCGATCTTCTCGCCCGCGATCTCGATCGAGATCGACGCCGTGTCTGCGCGCGCAGGGTCCCCGCGGACCTCGATCACCTGGACCGCGGGGTCGACCGTGTCACGCCCGAGCCACACCTCGATCGTCTGGACCAGGGCGGGGGCGTTGAGGCAGGTCGCCCCGGGCTCGACGCGGATCACCTCCGCCAGCGGCCTGCTCCGCTCCTCGGCGGGCGCCAGGAGCAGGCCGCACGTGAGGCCCATCAGCGCCAGCGTCAGGGGCATCCTCCGACCGGACTCATACCATGGAGTCGCATCTGGGCGCGTGATAGCGTCTCGGGGTCAAGTCTCCGGGCCGCGCGCCTGCGCGCCGCCCGAGCATGTAACTTCCCTGGCTCTCCGCTCGTTCGAGGCATCGACATGAAGCTCCTCCTCCTCCTCCCCCTCCTCACCGCCCTGGGCGCCTGCGGCGGCGAGCCCGTCAAGCTCGCCGAGAAGGCCGAGAAGCTCGAGGTCGCCGCGCCCAAGGCCCCTGAGGTGGTCAAGATGACGATCGACTCGGCGAGCAGCAAGCTCGGCTTCGACATGGACGCGCCGATCGAGAAGATCCGGGGCAAGGTGCCGCCCGCCGCGATGACCGGCGAGGTCTTCGTCGACCCGGTCGACCTGAGCAAGAGCCGCGGCCTCGTCCACCTCGACCTCACGGAGCTCGAGCTCTTCCAGCGCACCGCCCCGGAGCCCGGCAAAGAATTCGGCGAGGAGGTCAAGAACGACACCCAGAACGAGCACGCGCGGCAGTGGCTCGAGATCTCCCCGGACACCCCGCCCGAGGACATGAAGAAGAACGCGCGCATCGAGTTCGCGCTCTCCTCGCTCAGCGACATCTCCGCGAACGACGTCACCAAGCTGACCGGCCCGGAGCGCAAGGTCACCTTGACCGCGACGGGCGACTTCCTGCTGCACCAGCGCAAGTCGCCGAAGTCCGTCAAGCTCGAGGTCACCTTCCGCTACGACGGCGACAAGCTGAAGGAGATCCACGTCAAGAACCTCGCCCCGCTCTCGATCGGCCTCGAGGAGTACGACGTGCGACCGCGCGAGGGCTTCGGCAAGCTCGCCCAGAAGACCCTCGAGATCCTCTCCCCCAAGGTCGCCAAGTCGGCCGACATCAACCTCGAATTCACGGCCAAGCCGGCGACCTAGAGCGCCTTTCGATCTGCGGGCCCCGGCCCGCCGTACCTCCCAACCAGGAACACCGACCATGGATCTCCGCACGATCTCCGCCACCCTCGCCCTCCTGGGCACTGGCCTCGCCGTCAGCGCCTGCAACAAGACCCAAACCGACGCCACCGAGGTCCCCGGGGCCAAGACGGACGGCGCCAAGGCCGACGGACACTGCAGCGGCCAGCACGACGGCGAGAAGAGCTGCGGCGGCAAGGGCGACGGCTCCTGCGGCGCCAAGGGCGACGGCTCCTGCGGCAGCAAGGGCGACGGCTCCTGCGGCGGCCAGAAGACCGACCCCCCGGCCGACGCGAAGCCCGCCGAGACCGCGGCTGCGAGCGAGCCGACTCCGACCGCCACCGCCGCCGCCGGTGACGCGAGCGCCACCCCCGCGGGCGCGACCAGCACCACCACGACGGCCGCTCCCACCAAGAAGGCCGCGAAGAAGAAGAAGGACAAGTCCAAGGGCGGCGAGGGCTCCTGCGGCGAAGGCACCTGCGGCTAGCCCAGGTTCTCATCGGCCGCTTCGCGGGGGCGTCCGCGCTCCGCACCGCCTTGATCCCTTCGGGGGCTACGAGCACCGCGCGGCCGGCAGGCCGTCGCGGTGTTGTCCTTGTTGCGCCCAGGCCCGCTCCGCCGGTCTGCATGTTAGGGTCGAACCATGGTGCGTCCATCACGCGCGCTCGCCCCCACCCTCGCATTCCTCTCCGCGTGCGGCGACGACAGCCGCGCCACGGAGGGAGCCAGCACCAGCAGCACCACCACCGTCACGACCACCTCGACGACGGCCACGGCCACCGAGGCGACGCTCACCACCGGGATCCCCGATCCGACCACCGCGGGGCCCGGCTCCGAGAGCGCGAGCGCGGGGTCCAGCGGCACGGTGACGACCGAGGCGACGACGAGCGCGGCGACGACGACGACCACCACCACCACCACCACCGCCGCGTCGACCACGGACAACACGACCGGCCCCCCGATCGACGTCTGCAAGGTCCAGGACAACATGGACGCGATCGGCGAGTGCGACCAGGCGGCCCCGCCGAACAGCTTCACCCCGGAGATCCAGTGGACCTGGACCGGCCCGGCGGGCGACCTCTACAGCATCGTCACGCCCCTCGTCGCCAACCTCACCGACGACAACGCCGACGGCGAGATCGACCTCTGCGACGTCCCGGACATCGTCGTCGTCGCCTCCCCCAGCTACGGCTTCCCCAACCAACCCGGGCGGGTCTACGTCCTCGACGGCGCCACCGGGGCCCAGCACTTCGTGATCCCGAACCAGGTCGATCACACCGTCACGCCCGCGCTCGGCGACATCGACGGCGACGGCCTCCCCGAGATCGTCACCTCGGTCCTCGGCGGCAACCCGATCGCCTTCGAGCACGACGGCACGCTCAAGTGGACCAGCGGCTCCCCCTGGCCCGAGGTCTACTCCGGCGCGATCGCCCTCGCGGACGTCGACAACGACGGCGACGTCGAGATCCTCGCCGGCAACCGGCTCTTCGATCACCTCGGCACCCTGCTCGTCACCGTCGGCGCCCCCGCCGGCAACTGGTCGGCCTCGGCGCTGGCCGACCTCGACGGCGACGGCGACCTCGAGATCGTCCTCGGGCACGCCGCCTTCCACCACGACGGCGCCCAGCACTTCGTCACCGGGGTCATGCCCGGCTACCCCTCGGTCGCCAACCTCGACGCCGACCCGGAGCCCGAGGTCCTCGTCACCAACGCCACCGGCATCGCGCTGATCGACCACAACGGCGCGGTCCAGTACCAGGACCAGCGCCCGACCGGCGATCCGCCCTTCGGCACCACCTGGCTGCGGCCCTCGACGGTCCACGACTTCGACGGCGACGGCAAGTCGGAGTTCGCGGTCAGCTCCGCCAACAACTACACCCTCTACCGCCCGCAGGGCCCGACGATCGTGTGGAAGACCCCCGTCAGCGATCAGAGCGGGATCGCGGCCGGCACCGCCTTCGACTTCCTCGGCGACGGCGTCGCCGAGGCGATGTACGCCG
>CAZMML010000242.1:0-6093 GCA_964567335.1 uncultured Nannocystis sp.
CGAGCGCCGCCGCGAGGATGAGCCAGCCCGCGAATTGCAGCCGACGACGCCGCCGCACCGCCGGGTCGTCGCGCAGCGCCGCCAGCAGCGCCGCCATCGACGCCCAGCGCTCGCCCGGCGCCGCCGCCAGCCCGCGCCGCACCACCGCCCGCAACCACGCCGGCACCGGGCTCTCGGGCGGGGGCGGCGCCACCTCGCCGGCCAGCTTCGCCGCCGCCAGCCCCTCGAGGCCCGGACCGCGGAAGGGCCGCTGCCCGTGGAGCGCCTCCCAGAGCGCCACGCAGAAGCTGAACTGGTCGCTCGCGGGCGTCAGCGGCTGGCGGCGGTGCTGCTCCGGCGACATGTAGCCCGGCGTGCCCATCAAGATCCCGGACGCGGGGGCGCCCTCGTCGTCCTCGCTCGACCCATCCGACCCGCTCGCGGCCTCACCGGTCGCGCCGACCAGGCCGAAGTCCGCGAGCCGGACCCGCCCGTCGACCCCGACCAGCACGTTCCCGGGCTTCACGTCGCGGTGGACGAGGCCCGCCGCGTGGACCGCCTGCAACCCCTCGCCGACCTGGATGAACTTCTCCAGCGCCTCCTGCCAGGGCCGCGCCCGCTCCCGCAGCCAGCGGCGCAGGTCGACGCCGGTGACGAACTCCATCGCCATGAAGACCTCGCCCTCATGGGTCCCGACGTCGTGGATCGCGACCACGTGCGGGTGCGACACCTTCGCGAGCGCCTGCGCCTCGCGCAGCAGTTGAGAGCGGCCCTCGCTCCCGCCCGCCCGTCGGTGGACCAGCTTGACCGCGACCTTGCGGTCGAGCTGCGGATCGTAGGCCGCGTACACCGTCCCCATCCCGCCCGTCCCGACCACCTGCAGGATCGCGAAGCGGCCGATCCGCAGGCCCACCGCGTCCTGCGGGGCGCGCGGCGCCAGCGGACGGCTCGGCGCCTCGGCGGCCGTGGCGCTCTCATCCTCGGATATGAGATCAGCCTGCGCCATGGCGAGGGGGTCCCGACCGCAGCGCGGCGACCTCCGCAGTCTATCCCGCCCGCCTACCGCGCGGCGCGCGGCCCACGCGCGTCCGCGCCCGCGCCCGACCCCGCGCAACGCCGCGACGTCCACCGGGCCGCGCCGGCGCCGAGCGCAGCGCCGCATGGTCGCGGCTGCAGGTCGAGCCGCGCCGCGAAGGCCTAGCGACGGGCGCTGTCGCGGAGGTCGCGAGGGCCCCGAAAGCTCAGGAGCGCCAAGATCCCGCCCCGCGAGGCCGCGGCGACCTGAACCCCCACGCCGACTCAGGAGCTTTACGAGAATTTTACCGCGCCCTCCCCAGCGCGTGACACAGTACCTGCGTGAACGCCTCCGCCCGCGTCCTGATCGTCGAGGACGAGCCCGCGATCCGCCACGGCCTCGTCGAGCTCTTCGGCTCGCAGGGCTTCCTGGTCGAGAGCGCGGACGACGGCCACGCCGCGCTCGCGCGCCTCGCCAGCGGCACCTACGACCTCGTCCTCCTCGACCTCATGCTCCCCGGGCTCGACGGCCTGAGCGTCCTCCGCAGCACCCGCGCGCGCGGTGACCTCGTGCCCGTCCTGATCCTCACCGCCCGCGGGGCCGAGGCCGCCGTCGTCGCCGGCCTCGACGCGGGCGCCGACGACCACGTCACCCAGCCCTTCGGGATCCGCGAGCTCCTCGCGCGCGCCCGCGGCCTCCTGCGCCGCGCCCGCCCCGCGCCCGCGGGCGGCGCCTTTCAGCTCGGCCCGGTCAGCGTCGACCTCGCGCGCCTGCAGATCACCTGGCCGGGTGGTCAGGTCGAGCTCACCTCGCGCGAGGGCCTGATCCTCGCCTACCTGCGCGCCCGGCCGGGCCTCCCGGTCACCCGCGAGGAGCTCCTGACCCAGGTCTGGGGCTACAGCGACGGCACGATCCGCACCCGCACCGTCGACGTCCACATCCTCCAGCTCCGCGGCAAGCTGCGCCCGATCCCCGGCGCCGACGCCTGGATCGGCACCGTCCGCGGCCGCGGCTACCGCTGGGAGGCCGCCCCGTGACCCGCCCCGCGCTCCGACGCGGCCTCGGCCTCGGCCTCGGCGTCGCGCTCCCCACCCTCCTGCTCGCGCTCGGCTGGCTCCTCGCCGGCATGCGCGAGCAGGGCGTCCTCGCCGCCCGTCAGGCCGAGCGCCTCGCCCAGGCCGCCGACCTCCTCCGGGCCGCCGTGCGCGAGGGCCTCGAGGAGCTGCGGCGCCGCGAGGACGCGCGGCCCTTCGAGCACTGGGACCGCTTCTACCGCCCGCCCGAGGTCCTCGCGCTCGGCGAGGCGCTGGCCCTCTCGCCGCTCGCGGCCCACCCCGACGACCCCCGCGTCCTCGGCTACTTCCAGGTCGACCCCGGCGAGCGCGTGCGAACCCCCTACGCGCTCGAGCTCGGCGGCTCCGAGCGCGCCCGCCAGCTCGAGGCCCGCGTCGCCGCCCCCGAGTTCGCGCCGCTGCGCGCCCTCGCCTTCGGCCCGGCCTCGGACCAGGCGCTGCTCGCCGACCGCGGCGCCGAGGCCCCGCTGACGACCTCGCTCAACGAGCTCAACAAGGCGCTCTACCGCGACATCTCCGAGGGCAACCGCGGCGACGCCTACGCCGCCCAGCGCGCCCAGCGCGCCCAGGTCCCGCAGACAGGGCGCAACATCGTCTCGTGGCGAGAGATCCAGAGCCAGCAGGCCGTCAGCGCCCCGCTCACCCAGCAGAAGTACGCCGAGCCCGTGTTCGAGGCGGCCCAGCAGCGCGCCCCCGACCCGGAGGCGCAGGTCGCCCATCCTTCGGAACCTGTCCCTAAAGACATTCCATCACGACCCGTCACCGACCTCGACTACACGCCGATGACCTTCCTCCGCCTCGGCGACGCGCTCGTCCTGCAGCGCGTCGTCTCGCACGGCGGCTCCGGCTCCGTGCAGGGCGTCCTCCTCGATCGCGACCACCTCGCCAGCGCGTGGATCCCCGCGGTGCTGGCCCGCCACGCCCTCCCGGGGCTGACCCCCCGCCTCGCCCTGGGCCCGGATCCCTCCAGCGCGCTGACCCGGGCGCTCGACGAGGAGGTCCTGCCCGGCCTCGGCCTCTGCTTCGCCGCCCCCGAGGACCCCGCCGCCGACGGCCTCGCCCTGCAGGCGGCGGCCCTGCTCGGCCTCAGCGTCGTCGTCGTCGTCGCCCTCCTGGCGATCGCCCGCGCCGCCCGCCGCGCCGACGAGCTCTCGGCGCAGAAGACCGCCTTCGTCTCCGCCGTCTCGCACGAGCTGCGCACCCCGCTGACCACCCTCCGCATGCACGCCGAGATGCTGCAGGAGGGCCTGATCCCGCCCGCCCGCCTCGCCGTCTTCTACGACGACCTCGTCCACGAGAGCGTCCGCCTGAGCCGCCTCGTCGAGAACGTCCTCGCGGTCGCCCAGCTCGAGGAGGGCCGGCGGATCCTCAAGCTCCAGCCCGGCGATCTCGCCGCGCAGATCCGCGAGATCGTCGCCGCCCAGAGCCGTCACGTCGAGCGGCGCGGCGCCCCCCCGGTCGAGCTCGACCTCCCGGACGAGCCCGTCCCGGCCCGCTTCGACGCCGCCGCCCTCGATCAGATCCTCGTCAACCTCCTCGACAACGCCCTCAAGTACGCCGGCGGCGCCGGCCTCCGCGTCGCCCTCGAGCTGGAGCCTGGTTGGGCCCGGATCCACGTCCAGGATCGCGGGCCGGGGATCCCCGAGGCCGACCGCGAACGCGTCTTCGAGCGCTTCTACCGCGTGCCCCGCGAGCGGGACGCCCACACCCCTGGCACCGGCCTCGGCCTCGCGCTCGTGCGCGACCTGGCCCGCGGGCACGGCGGGGATGTCCGCGCCGCCTCCCGTCCGGGTGGGGGCAGCGACCTCCAGGTCTCCCTCCCCCTGGACCCCGCCGCCACCCCGGCCTGACACCGGCGTCATACCTGACGCAGCGGGACCGTTGCGGGTCGCCACATCACCCCGCAATTCTTGACCTGCCGGCTGCAAGGGGCGGGTACGCGTCTTGCTGGAGCCCCCTGCACCGGGCACACTCGAAGGGCGCTCGCCCTTGCCCATCCAAGGAGCCACCATGTCACGCGCCGCCCTGCTCGCCCTCGCCCTCTCCCTCACCGGGACCGAGGCCCTCGCCAGCCCCCTGGGACCTGTCCGTCCGGCCATGGCCTCATGGTCCGCCCCGGGCTACGAGCAGCCGGGCGTCGCGCCTGCCCCGGCGCCGGCTCCCGCACCCGCCCCGGCCCCCTACGCGGACCCGAGCGCCCCGGCCCCGGCCCCCGCCCCCCAGCCCTACGCCGACCCGGCCGGCCAGGTCGCCCCGGCCCCGGCCCCCGCCCCTGCGGCGCCCGTGCCGCCTCAGCCCCGTTCGCGCCGCAAGGGCCTGATGATCGGCGGCTGGACCATGTTCGGCGCCAGCTACCTCGCGACCGCCTTCATCGCCGCGATCGTCCATGACACCTGCAACGTGACCCACAACCCGCGCTGCAAGAACGCCGCGACCCTGACCCTGATCCCGGTCGTCGGCCCCTTCATGGCGATCCCCTACATCAACACCGAGTCGTACACGCTCAAGGCGCTGATGGCCTTCCCCGGCCTCATCCAGCTCGCCGGCCTCACCATGGGGATCGTCGGCACCGTCCAGTTCGTCCGCGACGGCCGCGAGCCCCGCTACGTCGGCGTCGACGGCTTCAAGCTCGGCCGGCGCGGCAACCTGAGCCTCAACGCCAAACCCACGCGCTTCCTCGACGGCGGTACGCTGCAGCTCGGCTACCGCTTCTAGACCCCCACTGGTGATCTAACTGGCTGCAAGGACCTGTCCCCATGTTCATCACCCGCCTCGTCGCAATCACCGCCGCCTGTAGCCTCGTCTCCCTGCCCGCGGCCGCCAGCCCCTACCGCGTCCAGCTCGTCAGCGACGCCTATCCCGCGGGCTACGCGCCCGCCGGCACCCACGAGGTCGTGGTCCAGGCCGTCCCCGAGGCCCCCGCCGCGCCCGCCCCGCCGGCTCCGCCCGCCGACCCGGCGACCGAGGTCGCCGTGATCGCCCCGGCCCCGCAGCCCTACGCGGACCCTGCGACGACCCCGAACACCACCACGGTGATCGTCACCCAGGCCGCCGAGCCGCCCCCGCCGGCCCCGCCGAGCCGTCCGCCTCCGCCGCCCAAGCGAGGCCTCGGCCTCGCGATCACGGGCTGGTCGCTCTTCGGCACCATCTACGTGCTCACCGCGTGGTCCGGCGCGCTGATCCACGACGGCCACGGCGGCTGCCACGGCAACCCCTACACCTGCCGCGAGGTCGGCAAGGCGCTGATGGTCCCCTTCATCGGCCCGATCATGGCCGCCCAGGACTCGACCAGCGCGCGGGACAACCTGAGCCTCTTCCTGCTCTCGGGCCTGCAGATCGGCACCTTCATCATGGGCGTGGTCGGCAGCGTCCGCTGGTCGCGCTACAAGCGGTGGGAGCGCAACTTCGCCGGGATCCCGCTCGGCCGCAGCGGCCTCGCCCTGCAGCCCGCGCCTCGACTCGGCGGGGCCAGCCTGGGCCTGAACTACCGCTTCTAGATCGATCTGCAGGCACGCGGGGCGCGGACAACTTCTCCGGCGGCGGCGCCGGAGCAGGCTCGACGCGGACGGCGGGCTCCCCCCGGCTCCGGCGCGCCCTCGCTGCGACGAACGTTCTCCACGGCAACCTGCGTCGCACGTGCGCACGTCGGCCCCTGCGCGCGGTGAAACGGGCTCGCGGCGTTGTCGCTCAGAACGCGTGCTCGCTCTGAAGGTAGATCGCCCCGCCCTCGCGACCGAAGCCGCCCTCGATGCGGAAGACGATGAAGCGGTCCCAGATCAGGAGCAGGCCCGGGCCGCCGGAGACGTACCAGTGCTTGAGCAGATCGCTGAGCCGCTGCGACACCAGCCCGAGCTCGACGAAGAGCTCGAGCCCGAGCCCGAGCGTGTGGCGGCGGAGGCGGAGCTCGACCGGCGCGAAGCGGAGCTCCAGGCCCGCGGTCGCCTTGTCCTTGCCGATGAAGCGGCGGCGGCCGTAGCCGCGGCCGACGAAGGCGCCGCCGTAGGCCTCGATCGGGAAGAGCCCGCC
>CAZMML010000243.1:0-6091 GCA_964567335.1 uncultured Nannocystis sp.
GGAGCGTCGACGCTGCGCTCGACACGATCGACACGCTGCTCGCCGAGCAGCCCGGGGCGCCGGCGGCGGTCGCCGCGCTGGAGCGCCTCGCGGAGGCACACGAGTCCCATCGGGTCCGGATCTTCGCGGTCCTGCGGCCGATCTACGAGGCGAACCAGGACGTGCTGCGCCTGATCGCGGTCGACGAATGGCAGCTCACGCAGACCGAGGACGCCGCGCAGCGCCACCAGATCTACCGCGAGATCGCCGACTTCTACTCGGGGGTCGAGCAGGGCCAGGCGTACGCGTTCCGCGTGCTCGCCCGGGCGCTCGCGGAGCCCGGGCCGGAGGGCGCGATCGAGGCGCTCGACGAGGAGCTCGGCCGGATCTCGCGCGAGAACGGGTGGTTGGCGGAGCTGCGTCAGGTGCAGCTCGAGGCGGCCGCGTCCCCCTCTCTCGAGCAAGACCCCTCGCGCCGCGTCTCGCTCGAGCTCCAGGCCGGGCAGATCGCGCACGACGCCGACGACCACGAGGGCGCGGCCCAGATCCTGCGTCACGCCCTCGTGATCCTGCCGGACCAGCCCGAGGTGCTGGCGCTCCTCGACGACACCTTGAAGGCGCTGGCTGACTTCGAGGGGTTGCGGGGGGTGCTCGAGCGCCGCGTCGAGGTCGCGCCGGATGACGAGGAGCGGATCATCCTGCTCCGTCGGCTCGCTCGCCTGGTCGAGGAGGGCCTGGGGCAGCCCGAGGTCGCCGAGGGCGTGTGGCTCCGGATCCTCGATCTCGACGAGGGCAACGTCGACGCGATGAACCGCCTGCGCCGCCTCTACGCGGCCCGCGGCGCCTTCGACGAGCTGATCGGCGTGCTCGGGCGGCAGATCGACGTGGCCGAGGACCCGCAGGCGCGCGCTGCTCTGCGCAAGGAGCTCGCCCGGATCCAGCGCGAGGGGCGGAGCGACCGCGAGGGCGAGATCGAGGCGCTGCGCGCCGCGGTCCTCGAGGTCCCCTCCGACGACGACGCGCAGGCTCAGCTTTCGACGGCGCTGCTGGCGGTCGGCCGCCACGCGGAGGCGGCGGATGTGCTGCTCGAGCGCGCCGGCTTGACCAGCGTCCGCGAGCGGAAGGTCGCGCTCCTGCTCGAGGTGGCGCGCCTCTACACCGGACCGATCGGCGACCCCAGCGGCGCGATGTCCCACTACGAGTCGATCTTCCAGGTCACCGCGGGGCACCCCGAGGCGATCGCGGACCTGCTCCGCCTCGTGAAGGTCAAGGAGGGCTCCGACGCGGCGGCGACGCTGGTGATCCCGCAGCTCGAGCAGATGAGCCGCTGGGCCGACCTCGCCGAGGTCTACCGCGCGCGCTCACAGCTCGCCGAGGACGCGAACGAGATCGCGGACGCGCTGCGGCAGCTGGCGAAGATCCGCTACGAGCGACTGAGCGACCCCGCCGGGAGCCTGGCGGCCTCGAACGAGCTGATGGACCGGGTCGGCGCGGACGACCTCAGGCCCGTGCTCGAGTACACAGCGCGGCTCTCGGTCCGGCTCGACCGGGCCGAGGAGCACGTCGAGTCGCTGGCGCGGCGCGCCGCCCGGGCGGAGCTCGATCCTGCGGCGCGGCTCCTGATCTCGCAGTCCGCCGCCGGCATGGCGGAGGAGATCCTCGGCGATCGCGCCCGCGCGCTCGGGCTGCTCGCTACGATGCTCGATGCGGGGATCGCCGACGAGCCGACCTGCCGCCAGATCGAGCGCCTCGCGCGGGCGAGCAACGACAAGCGGCTGCTCGCTCGGACCCTCGGCGAGCTCGCCAAGCTCGCGGCGGGTCAGCAAGGCCGGGCCGACATCCTCGCGCGCCTCGGCGACGCGTCCTTCGACGTCGGCGACCTCGCCGCGGCGGGCGAGGCGTACCGCGAGGCGCTCGACGAGCGGGCCGGCTTCGCCGGCGCGGTCGCCGGGCTCGAGCGGGTGCTCGACAGGGCCCAGAAGACCAACGTGGAGGTCCCGACGGCGCTCATCGAGGCGCTGGAGAACGCCTACCACCTCGCGGGCAACCGGCCCGGGCTCGCCAAGCTGGCGCGCCTGCGCCTGCAGCGCTCCGAGGGCGCGGAGCGGATCGCGGCGCTCGAGACCCTCGCGCGCCTCTGCGACGAGGGCGGCGGCACGGCGGAGGAGTCGCTCGAGGCGTGGGGCAACCTGCTGCTCCTCGACGCCGACCACGCGGCGGCGGTCGAGCGGCTCGTGCAGCTCGCGTCGAGCAAGCCGCTGCTGATCAAGTCGGTGCAGGCGATGGCCGCGGCGATCGACGCGGCGCGCGACGAGTCCCGGCCTTGCGGCCAGCTCTGCATCGAGACGACCAAGATCCTGCTCCGCGACCTGCGGCAGTACACCGCCGCGCTGCGGGCGCTGGCGCCGGTCCTCTCCGCCGACCCGGAGAACCTCGAGGCGCTGCAGCTGCAGATCATGGCCTCGCGGGCGGCCGGCGAGCTCGGGATCTTGCACGAGTCGCTGGTCCGCTACGCGCGGATCGCCAGCCAGCCGGACCTCTCGATCCCGCTGCTGCGCGAGGCGGCGAGCGTCGCAGAGGCGCAGGCCGATCAGGCGACGGCGCTCGCCGACCTCCGCGCGCTCCTCGAGTACGACCAGGCCGACGAAGAGGCGTGGGCGCGCGTGCTCTACCTCCTCGAGGCCCTCCGCGACGAGGAGGGGCTGGCGGCGGCGCTCGAGCAGAGGATCGGGATCACCGCCGACGAGGGCGAGCGCCGGACGCTCCGCCTCCGCCTCGCGCACCTCCTGGTCCAGTTCGGCCGCCTCGACCAGGCGATCGCGGTCTACGGCGACATGCTCGCGGCCCGCGCCGACGACATCCAGGCGCTGCAGGAGCTCGAGAACCTGCACCGCCGCCAGGGGCAGTGGCATGAGGTCCGCGATGTGCTCGAGCGCAAGCTCGATCTCCTGCAGCCGGGCCAGCGGGTGCCGGTGCTCGAGGAGATGGCGCACCTCTCGGAGGAGCGGCTCGGCGACCTCGACGAGGCGGTCGCGCGTCACCGTGCCCTGCTGCTCGAGGCGCCGCGCCACACCCCGAGCCTGGTCGCGCTCTGGCGGCTCTACGAGGGCGCCGAGAAGTGGCCCGATCTCGCCGAGCTGCTCGAGCAGTTCCTCGGCGTGCTGCGCGAGGCCGGCGGCCTCGACCAGCGCCGGGAGGTCGGGCTCCGCCTCGCGGAGCTCTACGCGGAGCGCCTCGGCGAGCCGGAGCGCGCGCGCACGCTGCTGATCGAGCTGCTCCAGGCCGACCCTGGCTCGGTGCAGGCGATCATGGCGCTGGCGGCGGTCGAGGAGCAGCAGGGCAACGACACCGAGATGCGCCAGCTCCTCGACCGCGCGGCCGAGCATCAGCCGCAGGGCGTGATCGGGGCGGACCTGCAGCTCCGCCTGGCGAAGCTCGCGGACACGCCGGAGAAGCGGCGCGAGCACCTCGAGACGGCGCTGCACCTCCACCCGGCCAACCTCGACGCGGCCCGCGAGCTCCTCGATCTGAGCCGCAAGGAGGGCTACTGGGAGCAGGTGACCTACCTGCTCGCGCTCCTCGCCAGCTACGCCCAGGGCGACGAGCAGCGCAAGCTGATCATCGAGCGGGTCGACCTCCTGGTCGACAAGGTAGGCGACCTCGAGGAGGCCCTCCGCGCGCTCGCGCCGGTCTACGAGATGGTCCAGGACGACGTCGAGATCAACCGCCGGATCGCCGACGCGCTCTTCGCCACCGGGCGCTACGAGGAGGCCGCGGGGATGTACGGCTGGCTGGTCCAGGTCGCCTCGCAGCAGCCGAAGAAGAGCAAGGCGCTGGCGCACTACCTGACCCGCCTCGGGCGGATCGACCTGGCGGCGGAGCAGCCCGACACCAAGGCCGCGCTCGACCGCCTGAAGGACGCCTACAAGATCGACACGACCAACGCCGAGACGATGGTCATGCTCGCGGACGTGTACGCCCACCTCAACCAGTGGGACGACTCGCTCAAGCTGGCCCGCGCGATGCTGCTGCAGAACGTCGACCAGTCGGGCATGGTCCGCCGCGGGGACATCTACCTCCGCCTCGCCGCGGCCCATCTCGGGCTCAAGGAGACGTCGAAGGCGATGTCGATGCTCCGGCGCGGCCTCGAGGAGGATCCGAACCACGAGGAGCTCGCGGCCAAGCTCAAGGAGCTCCAGACCGCCAGCTAGGCCGTGGCGATCCAGCTCTTCGACCGCGATCTCGCCGCCGCGAAGGGCTTCCGGGCCGGCACCCACCGCACCCGGAGCCCTGCGGAAACCTTGCGCGCGTACTCGGGGCTGATGCCGCGCCTCGGCGTCACGCGCCTCGCCGATGTGACGGGCCTGGACGTCATCGGGCTGCCCGTGGTGCAGGCGATCCGGCCCGACGCGCGCTCGGTCAGCGTGTCGCAGGGCAAGGGGCTCGACCTCGACGCGGCGGCGGCGTCGGCGCTGATGGAGGCGATCGAGGCGTGGCACGCCGAGCGGGTGCAGGCGCCGCAGCGGCGCGCCCGCGCGGCGGACCTGCGGGCCGCGGGCGAGGCGGTCGTCGACCTCGCGCTGCTCCCGCGGCGCGGCGGTGAGGCTGTCCGCGAGGACATGCCACTGCTTTGGTGCCGCGCTTGGGACCTCCTGGGGGGGCGGCCGATCTGGGTCCCCCACGCCTGCGTCAGCGTCGATCTCGTCCGCGACCCTCGCGAGCCGGCGCCTCCCTTCGTCGAGAGCACGAGCGGGCTCGCGTCGGGGAACCACCTGCTGGAGGCCTGCGTCCACGCGCTCTGCGAGCTGATCGAGCGCGACGCGACGGCGCTCGCGGACCTCCGCCCGGAGGACGAGGCGGGGCGGCGTGTGGACCTGGAGCGCGTCGAAGATGAGGGCTGCCAGGCCGTCCTCGGGCGCATCGCCGCGGCTTCGATCGAGGTCGGGGTCTTCGACGTCACCTCTGACCTCGGGATCCCGAGCTACGTGTGCCGCCTCGCCGATCGGCCCGGGGCGCCGCGCTGGGCGATCCGGGGGGTCAGCAGCGGCGCGGGCTGCCACCTCGACCCGGGCGTCGCGCTGCTGCGGGCGCTGGTCGAGGCGGCGCAGGCGCGTCTGACCCTGATCGCCGGCAGCCGAGACGACCTGTCCCCGCGGACCTATGAGGCCTTCTCGGACCCGCGCGCGCTCGAGCTGACGGTCGCGGCGCTGCGCGCGGCGCGGCCGGCGCGGGGGCTCCCCGCGAGCCGGGCCGCCGCGACCTTCGAGGGCGACCTCGAGGTGCTGCTCGCAGCGCTCCGCGCGGCCGGGATCGAGGCCGTCGCGCTGGTCGACCTGACGATCCCCGCGATCGGCGTGCCGGTCGCGCGGGTTGTCGTGCCTGGCCTTGAGGGCAGGTTCCTCGGCGCGGCGCCCGGGCCGCGGGCGCGGGCGCGACGGGGGGCCGCGTGAGCCGCGTCGTCGTCTTCCTCGGGCCGACGCTGACCCCGGCCGAGGCGGCGCTGCACACCTCCGCGGTGATCCTCCCGCCGGCGCGGGCGGGCGACGTGTACGACGCGGTGACGCGCCTCGAGGCCAGTGCGATCGGCCTCATCGACGGGCTCTTCGGCGGGGCCCCCTCGGTGTGGCACAAGGAGATCCTCTTCGCGCTCGCGCGGGGGGTCCGTGTGGTGGGGGCGGCGAGCATGGGGGCGCTCCGCGCCGCCGAGCTGGCGCCCTTCGGGATGGAGGGCATCGGGTCGATCTACCGCGCCTTCGCGTCCGGTGAGCTGACCCGCGACGACGAGGTGGCGGTCGCCCACGCGGACGAGGACGCCGGCTATCGCCCGCTCTCGGAGGCGCTGGTCAACCTGCGCCAGGGTCTTCAGATGGCCGAAGAGTCCGGTGTGATTGGGGCCGCGAGCCGCAAGCGCCTGCTGGCGTGGGCGCGCGAGACCTTCTACGCCGACCGCTCGTGGCCGGCGCTCTTCCGGGCGGGGGCGCAGATCGGCGTCCCCGAGGACGAGCTCGCGGGGCTGCGGGCGCTGGTCGCCCGGGTGCGCCCGAACCGCACGCGGGACGACGCGATCGCGCTGCTGCAGGCGATGGACGGGCCCGCCGGGCCGCCGGGCCCG
>CAZMML010000244.1:0-6078 GCA_964567335.1 uncultured Nannocystis sp.
TCGCCTGCGACCGCCTCGCCGTCTCGCCCGTCGCCCGCCGCGGGCTCCTCGTCCGCGACCGCCTCGACCTCTCGCTCGTCACCGGTCGCTCCAGCAGAATCCGCTGTCGCCTCGCCCGCCCCGCCCTCATCCCCGGGGAAGCCGAGCACGCCTTGCCCGAGCGCCTCGGCGATCTGCAGGTCGCCCAGACGCTCGCGCAGGGTCGCCTTCGACTCCTCCGACAGGTCGCGGAAGTCGCGGAGCGTCGGCAGATCGCGGAGCCCGCGGAGGTTGAAGAATTCGAGGAAGCGGACCGTCGTCCCGTAGAGCAGCGGACGGCCGGGCTCGTCCTTCTTGCCGACGATCTGGACCAGCTCGCGCTCGAGCAACGAGCGCAGCACCGCTCCGCTGTCGACGCCGCGGATGTCATCGATCTCCGGGCGCGTCACGGGTTGACGGTAGGCCACGATCGCGAGCGTCTCGATCTGCGTCCGGCTGAGCCGCGCGGGTTTGGCCTGCAGCATCTTCTGCACCCACACCGCGTTGTCCGGGTGGGTGCGGAGCTGAAACCCGCCCGCGACCTGCGCGAGCATCACGCCGCGGGTCCTCGTCACCTCGAGCAGGTGGCGCAGCGCGAGCTGGATCTGGTGCTGGCTGGTCTCCTGGAGCACCTTGCGCAGATCCCGGACCGAGAGCGGCTTCGAGGCCGAGAAGAGCAGGCTCTCGATGATCGAGACCAGCCGCTGCGACGCCTCGCCCTCGACGCCCCGGAGGTCGTCCTCCGGATCGACCGGGATCTCCTCGCTGAGCACCACCCCGGACACGACGCGGCGCGGCCCCTGCTCCTCGCCCAGCGCCGCGCCGCTCGCGGTGAGCTCCCCGAGCGCTGCCTCTCCAGCGCTCCCTCCCTCGGGCCCGCCGGACCGCGCGGGCTCCGCTTCAGCCGCCAGGGCCTCTGGCGCTCCAGACATGTCCCTGGAGACATCCTCTACGTCGCGGGCCTCCAGCGGTGCAAAGGGTGTGGGCGCTGCCGGCTCCGGGGCCGGCTCCGCTGCCGCCGGCTCCGCCAGCGCGGGCTCCGTCAGGGCCTGCTCGGCTGCGGCGGAATCCGCTGCGACCTCTGCCTGCTCCGGCGCGGAGAGCTCCGAAGCCTCCTCATGCTCCGACGCTTCTCCCGGCTCCTCCGTCGCCTCCGCGTCGCCCGTCGGGGCCGGCTCGAAGGACTCCCCGGCGTGGATCTTCGGCGGCGGCTTCAGCCCTTGCCTGCGTTGCTTCGACGACGTCACGCGTCCTCCTCGGGCTCCTCGACAGCGAGCGGATCTTCCCCGAGACCGCGCTCGAGGTTGAGCGCGAGCCCACCCTCCGCCTCCTCCAGCTCATCCCCGTCGGCCTCGTCCGCGACCGCCTCCTCGCCCGCGGTCGCGACCTCGAGCTCGTTCGCCGCGGGCTCGTCCGCCTCCTCCTCGAAGTCCAGCACCGGCTCCGCCGGCTCCTGCGCGGCCGCGAGCGCCTCGGCGAGCAGCGCCGCCTCCTCGGCGGCATCGGCCTCCGCCTCTGCCGCGGGCGTCGGCGCCGACGCCGGCGCCCCGAAGCTCGCCTCCTCGTCGTAGGCCTCGATCAAGGCGTGCGCCTGCTCGGCGCTCGCGCGGCGGTAGACGCGGATCGCCTCGCCTTCGGGCGCCTGCTCGACCCCGGCGACCCCCAGCTTCACCATCTCGAGGATCGACATCAGCGTCACGACGAGCATCATCCGCAGCTCCCGCTCGCTCGACCAGGTGCGGCCGAGGAAGAGATCCTCGAACGCGAAGGCGGGGCGCTCGTCGAGCATCAGGGTGAGCTGCTGGATCCGCTGCGACACGGTCACCGGCTCGATCGTCACCTCGTGCGCCGACTTCACCTTGGCGCGCGTGAGCACCCGGTAGTAGGCCTCGGCGAGGCTGAAGAGCGAGACGGGCGCGAGGCCCGGATCGATCGGAGCGACGTCCAGCTCCGAGCCGCGGGCGAACACGTCGCGGCCGGCGATCGGCAGCGCGTCGAGCTCCGCGGCGGCCTGCTTGAAGCGCTCGTACTCGACGAGGCGCCGGATCAGCGCCTCGCGCGGGTCCTCTCCCTCATCCTCCTCACCGGCCCCCTCCTCGCCCGCGCGCGGCTCGGAGGGCAGCAGCTCCCGGCTCTTCAGGTACGCGAGCGTCGCGGCCATCACCAGGTAGTCGCCGGCGACGTCGAGGTCGAGCGCCCGCATCACGTCCAGGTACTCGAGGTAGCGCTCGGCGACGAAGGCGATCGGGATGTCGAGGATGTCCAGCTCGTGCTTTCGCACGAGGTGCAAGAGGAGGTCGAGCGGGCCCTCGAAGACCTCGAGCTCCACCGAGTAGATCGAGGGCGGCCCGCGGCGCTCCGGCGCGCGAGGCGCTCCCTCGAGGTGGCTCGTGCCGACCTGGTCCATCCGCCAGCGTCCTCTAGAAGGTGCGCAGGTAGGCGTCCACCCACGCCGGGTCGATCATCGCCATGCCGCGCAGGACGAGGCCGATCAGCGGAGAGAACACCACGCCTAGCTGCGGGGTCAGCATGAGGGCGAGCAGGATCATCCAGCCCCAGCGGGCGAGGAATTCGTCGACCCCCTGCCAACGCGCCGGCAGCAGCCACGCGAGCACCTTGCCGCCGTCGAGCGGGTGCACCGGGAGCAGGTTGAACACGGCCAGCGTCGCGTTCAACACCGCGAAGAGCCCGAGCACCCCGAAGACGCTGGGGTGGCTCGCGGCGGTGATCCCCGCCAGCGCCAAGAGCCAGGCGACCAGCAGCGTCAGCGCGGCCTGGATCACGTTGGAGAGCGGCCCCGCGAAGGCGACCAGGGCGAGGCCCGCGCGCATGCTGATCGAGCGCTTGTAGTAGCGCGGCTGGGTCATCACAGGTCGGCCCCAGCCGAAGAGCGGCGCCTTGGTCAGGCCGGCGAAGAGCGGCAGCGCGATCGTCCCGATCGGGTCGGCGTGCGCCAACGGGTTGAGGGTCAGGCGCCCCTCGCGGCTCGGCGTCGGATCGCCGAGGCGGTCGGCCGAGAAGGCGTGGGCGAACTCGTGGACGGCCGTCGCCAGGACCAGGCAGACGACGTAGATCAGCGTGCGGCGGACGTCGAGCGCCTGCACCTTGAGCAGCGAGAGCACCGCGAGGGATGAGAACGCGCGATCCACGACTAAACGCCGCGGGCAGCGGCGGGACGCCCAAGGTAGCGCCTGCGCGCGCCGTAGTCAAACGGGGCCGCCCCCCTCCGCCCGCCCCCGCCCGCGACCTCCGTGAGCCCGCGCAAGCCCCGCGGCCGCCGCCGAAGGTGTCGCTACGACCATGTCGTATCCGACATGTCTACAATTACTTCCTTCCGCGCGGGTGGTGCCGCCGGTGGCGCTCGCGCAGGTCCTCGCCGCTGACGTGGGTGTAGATCTCAGTCGTGCCGATGTCGGCGTGGCCGAGCAGGGTCTGCACGACCCGCAGGTCGGCGCCGCCGGCGAGGAGGTGGGTGGCGAAGCTGTGCCGCAGCTTGTGCGGCGAGAGCGAGCGCGTGATCCCGGCCGCGAGCGCGTGATCCTGCAGCTTGAGGAAGAATCCCTGCCGCGAGAGCCGACGCCCGAAGCGGTTGACGAAGAGCCAGGGCTGCGCGCCGCGGACCAACGCGGGCCGCCCCTCCGCCAGCCACGCCCCGAGCGCGGCCGCCGCGGGCGCGCCGAGGGGGACCAGCCGCTCCCGGGCACCTTTGCCGGGCCCCCGCACCAGCCCGCGCGCCAGGTCGACCCGCGCCAGGGTCAGGTCCAGCGCCTCGGAGATCCGGCAACCTGTCGCATAGAGCAGCTCGAGGATCGCGGTGTCACGCAGCGCCAGCGGCCCGTCGCCGCCCGGCGCCGCGAGCAGCGCCTCCACCTCCGCCCGGCTGAGCACCCCGGGCAGGCGCCGCGGGAGCCGCGGCGAGGCCTGCGCCTGCGCCTGCGCCGCCTCGATCTGCCCCTCCTGACGCAACCATCGAAAGAGCCCGCGCACCGCGCTGAGTCGGCGCGCCTGACTGCGCGCCGACCCCCCCGCGAGCCCGCGCGCGAAGGCCTCGAGGTGGCGCGGCGAGACCGCCGCGACCTCCTTGACGGGGACCTCCGCGGCGAAGCGGCGCAGATCGGCGGCGTAGGCGAGCAGCGAGTTCGGCCGCAGGCGCCGCTCGACCTTCAGGTGGACGAGGTAGGCCTCGATCGCCGCCGCCAGCGTGGCGCTCAACGGTCCTCGAGGCCGAGGATCTCGCGCACGAGCCGGATCACCGCGGGCGCCTGGATCGGCTTGGTGATGTAGGCGTTGGCCCCGAGGGCCAGCGCGCGCTGGCGGTCCTCGGCCGCGCCCTCGGTCGTGATGATGATGATCGGCACCACCTGGTAGGCCTCGTCGGCCCGCAGCCGCTTGACGAGCTTGAGCCCGTCGAGGATCGGCATGTTGATGTCGGTGATGATGATGTCGAACTTGGTCCCGGAGAGCCGACGCAGCGCGTCGACGCCGTCATCGGCCTCGGTGACGCTGAGCTCCCGGATCCGCGAGAGCGCGAAGACGATCATCTTCCGCATCGGCGGGCTGTCTTCGACCACCAGCGCGTTCAGGCGGCGGGGTTCTGGTGCGTCGTGGGTCATGCGCCGACCAGGTGCTCCACGGCATGCCGTTGCAACGCGACCGACCTGGCGTGAGCCCGGAGCCAGGCCGTCTCGATGGCGATGCCCGCGTGTTCGGAGATCATGGAGAGGAGGCTGAAGTCGTTGTCTTCGAAGCCGGACTTTTGCGCCAAGAACCTCTCGAGGCGCAGGACAGCGACGAGACGTCGGCCGCTCACTAGTGGAAGATACATGATCGCGTCGTCGTCCGCGAAGGCGGGATCACCGCGCGTCCAGGGCCGGGCGCGCCCAGCCATCTGCGCGAAGGGTCCCTGTTCGCCGAGCGGGACCTCGCCGGCCGCGTCGATGTCGCCCCCCTCGCGCGCGAGCGGGAAGAGCACCCGGCGCTCCTCATCGAGCATGAAGATCGTGAAGGCCCCGACGCCGACGAAGTTCAGCAAGATCTCAGTCAGCGTCTGGATGACCTCCGTCAGCGTCCGCGCCGCGTGGAACTGCAGCCCGCCGACGTACATCGATGCGAGGTGGTAGTTCTCGTCCTCGAGCTGGGCGACGCGGCGGCGCAGCGCCTCGTCCCCGCCGCCCGCTGGAGGGGCCGCGCGCCCCCGCTCGCATTCGGCCTCGAGCTCCGCGACGCGCGCGAGCAACGACTCGACCACGCTTGCCGGCGTCAGCTCCGGCAGCTCGACGCGATCGGGGAACGCGTCGTTGAGCTCGCTGCGGAGCCGTTCGTTCTCGGCGATGAGCTGGCGGACGAACACCTCCCCACGACCGAAGAAGTCATGGAGGTCGACTCCGGCCTTGTCCTGCGCGCGCATCGCCGGCAGAGTAGCACGGCTGACCGGGGGCGAGGCCCCGCCGGCCCACCTCACCCCGGGCCGTCGCCCGCTTTGCTCCGGCAGGCGTCTGCAAAGCGCTGGATGGCCACCGGCAGCTCCTCGAGCGAGAGCACCTGATCGACCACCCCCGCGTCGATCGCCGCGGCGGGCATGCCCGGCATCACCGCGGTGCTCGGATCCTCGGCGATCACCGTCGCCCCGACCCGACGCGCCAGCTCGGCCCCCTCACGACCGTCGGAGCCCATGCCCGTCAAGATCAGCGCGCAGAAGCGAGGCCCGAAGGCCTCGGCGGCGGTCTTGAAGAGCAGGTCGCCCGAGGGGACGATCGTCGCGCCGCTCCGCGGCGGCCGGACCCGCACCCGCGCCCCGCCGGGCCCCTGATCGACCTCGATGTTCGACGCCCCCGGCGCGATGTACACGACCCCCGCCTGCAGCACCTGAGCGTCGCTGGCCTCGCACACGTGGAACGAGCAGATCTTGTCCAGGCGCGCCGCGAAGGCCCGCGTAAAGCGCGCTGGCATGTGCTGGGCGACCAGGATCGAGATCGGCAGCACGAGGGGCAAGGCGCACAGGAGCTGCTGGATCGCCGGCGGTCCGCCCGTCGACGCCGCGATCCCCAGCAGGCCCAGCGG
>CAZMML010000245.1:0-6006 GCA_964567335.1 uncultured Nannocystis sp.
GAGGGAGGTGGCGCGGCGGGGGAGGTGGCGCGGCGGCTGCTGGAGGACCCGGCGCTGCGTCGGCGTCGCTACGCGTGGACGAGCCCGATGGCGACGACGCTCGGGCTCGGGCCGCGGCGCTACGGCGACGTGCTGGTGGCGATCGAGCTCGACCCGCGGGCGTGGGTCGTGAAGTTCACGCCGGGGGCGGCCGAGCCGCTCGTGTTGCAGGCGCTCGACGGTCGGCCGGTGACGCTGGCGGAGGCCGCCGCGGCGCCGGGGCGGCTCGCGGCCGTGTATCACGTGCGCACCGGGCCGCGCGAGCTGATCCCCTACCGCGAGTTCGTGGTCTGCACCGAGGCGATGGTCGCGCGGTGGTCGCTGGGGACGCCCGCGCTGGCGGCCTTGATCGACGAGGAGGTGGCGCTGCTCGAGGCGCTCCGGAGCGGGGCCTTCGCGCACCTCCCGGAGGAGGCGGCGTCGGCGTCGGCGGCGGCCGGCTGGGCGAGCGCCCGCGAGGGGCCCTCGCTCGTCGAGCGCTGGCACGCGAGCCTCGCCTTCGACAGCCCGCGCTACCGGCCCCGGCCGAAGAACCTCGCGGCGATCGTCGCGGCGCTGCGCGGGTACGTGCGCGCGACGCCCTCGCTCGAGCACCGCCCGGCAGGGTGAGCGAAAGGGGTGCCCAGTCCGGGCGCCGTCGCGCGGGGCCCTGCACGCGCGACGGGTCGGACAGGGTCCCCGGAGAAGTGATAGGAGTGCTGCGAGGGGAGGCCGCGATGTCGCGTGGCGCGAGGATCTGGGGCGGTGTCGTCGTGTCGCTGGCGCTGCTCGCGGCCTGCAAGCAGCCGCCGAGCGCCGCGGAGGTGCTCGGGACGGCCCCGCTGCCTTCGTACGGTGCCACGGACTTCGCGCCGCATCCGGCGCTCGGGATCCCGACGGGGAGGCGACACCTGCTCGTCGCGTTCGCCGACGACGCCGACGGGGCCGCGCTCGCCGACGCGCTGGCCGCGGCCGGCGTGACCGTGGCTGGGGGGAACGTCGAGCTCGGGCTGGCCTTCGTGACCGTCCCTGAGGACAGAGGATGGGAGGGCCTCGACGCCGCCCGGGCGGCGCTCGCCGGCCACCCCGCGGTCGCGGCCGCGGCGTACGACCTGCAGCTCTCCCCGGACTTCATGCCGGCGCCGCGCGCGGGGCGACCGCCGCCGGGCGCGTGGTGGCAGGGGGCGATCGGGGCGCAACAGGCGTGGAACGCGGTCCCGGCGCTGCGCTGGATCCACCAGCAGCAGCCGCGTACGGTCCGGGTCGGGGTGATCGACACCGGTTTTCGCCGGCACCAGGACCTCGACGGGGTGATGATCGCGATCCCCGGCTACGACGAACCGGGCGACCCCGGCGCCGATCAAGGGCACGGCAACTTCGTCGCCGGTCTGATCGGCGCCAAGTGGAACGGCAGAGACAGCGACGGGGTCGTGCCGGACCCGCTGGTCCGGATCCTCGCGAACCTGGCGATCCTCAGAGGACCGGAGACCCACCGCACCTTCGTCAGCTCGAGCGGGCAGCTCATCCGCGGCGCGGTCGAGGAGTTGACCGCGGGGACGGAGGCCCGGATCATCAACTACTCGCTCGGGTACAACTGGTACGACCTGGCGGGCAACCGGTTTCATCGCGACTGCGACGCCGGCGCGATCGAATGCGCGCTGCGCGAGGTCGGCCGCAGCGACAGCGACCGGACCGGGTGTGACCCCAGCGGTCGTACGCCGCAGGGCTGCGACCCGGATCGCGTGCGTGAGGTGATCTCGCAGCAGGGCGCCCTGCTGGCGGCCATCGTCCGCCGGGTCAACCGCCAGCGTCCCGTGCTCTTCGTGTGCTCGGCGGGCAACGACGCGGCGCGCTGGCGCGGCTTCCCGGCGGCGCTGTCGAGCATCTGTGACTCGGCGGCGTTGACCCATGGCGCCGCCAACATCCTGGTCGTGGGGAGCGTGCCTCCGGTGGCGAGCACCGAGGGCCCGGTCCCGGAGGGCGGCGGGTCGAACCGCGGCGCGCACGTGCTGGCGCCCGGGGTCAACGTGGAGTCGCTGGACAACCGGCTCGGCACGGCGATCGAGACCGGGACCTCGTTCGCCACGCCGCTCGTGGCCGGCTCGGCGGCGTTCTTGCTCGCGCTCAACCCGGGCCTCCCGAACGACCAGCTCATCTCCCTGCTCCTGACCAATCGGGTCGAGGTCACGGACACGAGCGGCGGCGTGGCGTCGCGGCCGGTGCTCCACCTGCGCCGCTCGGTCGAGGCGATGCAGGTCAAGCTGCCGAGCGGCGCGCTGGTGTCGGGCGCCAAGCTGCTGGCGGACATCGACGACGGCTCCGAGGACGGGCTGGTCCGCGAGGCGGGCAAGCAGCCGAAGCCGCGCGACTGGAGCCGCGTGCGCGTGGACATGCGGGACATGCGGGCGTTCCGCGACATGTGGTGGCTGACGCGCAGCGACCCGCAGGCGAGCCTGAGGTGCCCGCCGGCGGTGCGGGCGTGCGACCTCAACGGCGACGGGCGCTTCACCGCCCCCGACGAGCCGCACTCGCGGGCGGCGCTGAAGGGCCGCGACGTCGACGACGCGGCGCTGCGGGCGCTGCAGGCCCAGTGGGACGGGGACGATCGGCAGGGCTTCGCGGCCGCCGAGTTGCCCGGCCTCCTGTACTCGGCGGACCTCAAGATCGACGGGCGCGCGTTCTTGCTGCAGGCCAACACGAGCGCGTCGGTCGACGGCCTGAGCGTGAGCCTCTCCGGGCGCACGGTGCCCGACGGACGCGAGGCTCGACACGAGAACCTCCGCGTCACCGACCCGGCCCACGTGTGGACGACGAAGGGGCTGCGGGGCCCGGAGATCGCGGTGCAGGCGATGCGCGGCGACCAGCCGGTCGGTCGGGTGTACCGGGCGAGCCTGCCCGACCTCAGCATCGCCGAGGATCGCCGGCTGGTCCTCAACCCGTGCGCGTGGGAGTCGTCGCCCGAGATCTCGATCCTCGAGCCGTGGACCACCAGCGACTGCGACGGCGACGACACGGAGCTGTGGCACGAGAACCTCGACGTCGAGGGCGACGCGCCGGGTCCGCTGACCGGTGAGGTCGCGAGCTCGAAGGGCGAGCCGCACATGATCACCTTCGACGGGCTCCTGTACGACTTCCAGGGCGCCGGCGAGTACACGCTCTTCGCCGACGGGACCGTCGAGGTCCAGGCCCGGCAGGAGGCCTTCGGCGCGGGCGGCAACGTCAGCGGCAACACGATGATCGGGGCGCGCGTCGGCGCCGATCGCCTGGTGCTCCGCCGCGGCGCGCCGGATCGCGTCTGGCTCAACGGCCAGGAGCAGCGCGTCGCCGGCGAGCTCGCCCTCGCGGGCGGCGCGTTGACCCGCGAGGGCCGCGCGCTGACCCTGACCTGGAGCGGCGGCGACGTGATGCGCTGCGTCGTCGGCGACCAGCTGATCGACGTCGAGCTCGGGATCAAGCGCCGGCCGGGCCGCACGTGGAGCGGCCTGCTCGGGACGACGCCCGACGGCGACCCGAACAACGACCTCGTCGGCCGCGACGGCGTCGCCTACGTGAGGCCGGACTTCCGGGCGCTCTACCGCGGCTTCGGCGAGAGCTGGCGCGTCGCGCAGGCGGGCTCGCTGCTCGCCTACGGCCCGGGGGAGACGACGGAGACGTTCACGAACCGCCTCTTCCCGCGGGTGCAGGTGACGCTCGCGGACATCCCGCCGGAGCTCCAGGCCGCCGCGCTCGCGCGCTGTCAGGAGGCGGGGATCCGTCAGGCGAGCCTGCTCGAGGCGTGCGTCCTCGACGTCGTGCTGCTCGGACGCGACGACGCGGCGTTCAGCTTCCGCGGGGTGCGTGACCCGCGGGCGGCGTTCCGGCCGGTCCACGCGCGGATCGACTTCGAGGGCCCGCCGACTGCGATGATGTGGCCGAAGGACCCGCTCAGCCAGCTGCGCCCGCCGGTCACCCGCGCGCCCGGCAGCGCGGCGTGGCCGGCGACGAGGTTCTACGGGCCCTTCGGCGAGGGCGCCGAGGTCAAGGAGGCGCCGATGTTGACGCTCTTCGACCTGCCGCCGCACGACGCGATCGAGCTGTCCTTCGACGTGTACGCGCTCGGCGAGTGGCGGGGCGACGAGCTGGTCGAGGTGCGAGAGGTGCACGGCCCGGTCGCGCTGACGACGTACTCGACCGGGACGGAGCGGCAGGCGTTCCCGGGCAACCTCCCCGGGGCGGACTACGCGGGCGGGACCGGGGCGCTCGCACGCGACGCCCTGGGGCTCGGCGGGACGGACGCGGTGTTCCGCCACCGCGTCGTGTTCGCCCACCAGGACAATTCGCTGGTCGTGTGGTGGCTCGCGCGGGGCGTCCGCGGGCGGTGGGGGCTCGACAACATCGAGGTCGCCACGCGGACGAGCGACCACACGCCTGAGCCGGTCGACGCGGGCGGCGCGATCGTCACCGTGCTGCACGGCGCCCCGCTGCCGCCGGCCGAGGCCGGGTGCGCCGACGGGACGCGCGAGGCCTTCCATGACGCCGCCCGCTTCCCCGCCCTCGCGGGGTGCATCGCCGCGTGGACGGGGGACGCGGACCTCCGCGCGACGCGGACCGGGGCGACCTGCGGCGACGGCCGAGGGCCCTGCGCCGCGCCCGCGGACGCGTGCGCGCCCGGCTGGCACGTGTGCGGGGCGAGCGGTGACCTGAGCGAGCTGCATCCGCTCGACGCCGCGACCTGCAGCCACGCGGGCGTCGGGATGTTCCTCGGGGCCAGCTCGGCGTGCGGGGGCGACGACGGCTGCGCGGAGCCGCCGGCGTCCGGCCTGGCGTGCCTGTCCGAAGGGCCTTGTGCGCCAGCGGTCTGCTGCGGGACGTGGTGCAACCGCGGGCCCCTCGAGTGCGCCATGTCGGCGACGCGTCTGTCTCGGGGCGCCTCCTGCGGGCGCGCCGCGAGCCTCGCGTTCTCGGGGGTGCTCTGCTGCCGGGACTGAGCGCGCGGGGGTCGTGGCGCGCCCCCGGGATCTGCCGCGGCGATTGTCCTCCGCTTACAGCGAAGGGTCGCGGCGCGAGTCGTGGTAGCATCGGCGCGTGTCGCACGTGTACGATGTGATCGTCGTGGGAGGTCGGCCCGCGGGGGCGAGCCTCGCGGCCCGGCTCGGCGCGGCGGGGGTCTCGGTGCTGGTGCTCGAGCGCGCGCGCTTCCCGAGCGCGCCCGCGGTCTCGGCGCCCTTCCTGCTCCCGCACGCGATGGCGCTGCTCGACGAGATCGGCGCGGAGGAGGACCAGTACGCGGCCGAGACGCCGCGCCTGCGTCGCTTCGTGCTCGAGCTGGCGGACTACTTCCGCGTGGCGATCCCCTTCGAGGCGGCGGTCGCAGGGCGCGACTACTTCTACACGGTCGACCGCCGGCGCATGGACGCCTGCCTGTGGCGCGGGCTCTCGGCGTGGCCCCAGGTCCACGCGCGCGAGGGCGTGAAGGTCGTCGACCTGGTGCGCGACGCGGAGGGCAGGGTGGCGGGGGTCGTGGCGGAGGACGCGTCGGGGGCGCGGACGGAGATCCGCGGGCGCGCGGTGGTCGGCGCGGACGGACGCCACAGCATGGTCGCGCGCAAGGTCGAGGCGAAGACGACCGAGGCGCGCGAGGACGTGGTCACGACGGTGTACTACGACGTCTGGACGGAGGTCGCGCCCTACGACGCGGACCCCTCGCCGGTGGCGCACATCTTCGGGTCGTGCGACGGCTTCAGCTTCGTGTTCATGCCGAGCTCGGAGGGGCGGACCTACGTGCTCGCGCAGGGGCGTCCGGACGCGTACGCGGCGCGGACGGGGACGCCGGACGAGGTCTACGAGGGGCTCCTGCGCGAGCGGCCGCGGCTGTGGCGACGGCTCGCGGGGGCGCGGCGGGCGGGCGAGCTGGCGGGGATGAAGCGGGTGGAGAACAACTTCCGGACGCCCGGCGGCCCGGGGTGGGCGCTGGTCGGCGACGCCTACCACCAGAAGGACTCGATCGAC
>CAZMML010000246.1:0-5982 GCA_964567335.1 uncultured Nannocystis sp.
TGCTGCGGCGGCGGCGTCGTGAAAAACGCGCACGAGCGGCGCGCGTAGAGTGGAGACATGAACGCACTACTCACTGAGGCATTCGAGAAGTACGAGGAACGCGTCGCCCAGGTCGCCAAGCTCCGCGAGGAGCTGCGCAGGGCTGAGGGCGACCGCGACTACTGGCGCGAGCAGATCATCGAGCAAGCGGGCGGGGCGAAGGTCGCCGCGAAGCCAAGGCCGTCGCCGGTGGCGCCGCCGAAGCCCCCACCCGTCCAGCGCGCGCCGATCAAGGGCGGCGCGTGGACCCCCGAAATGGCGAAGCGACTCGGCGATGCGCTCGGTGCGTACGGGTCGGTGGTCGGGCAGATCATCGGCGCGGGTGGCTCGGTGCCGGTCGGCAGCGTCCCGCGCGCAGACGACAGCGGGGCGATGATGTCGGTGATCAGCGTGTCCGCGGCGTGCGGGTCGATCCGCGCCAAGGCCCGCAAGGCTGGGCTGCCGGACGGCTTTATCCGCGAGAGCGCGGGCCGCGTCGTGATCGACCCCGGGCTCGTGACCGCGTGGCGCCAGTGGATGGAGCCGCACCGCGAGGAGCGCTCGCTTCGCAGCGCGATCAACGTGGAGGCCGGGGCATGAAGACCATCACCCTCGGCGCCCGCCGCTACTTCGCCCACGTCCCGCGCAAGCTCGGCAGGTCGCCCGCGCTCGTAGTCACTCTCCACGCAGGCGCACAGACGCCCGAGGGCTTCGAGCGCATGACGGGGTGGTCGAAGATCGCGACGCGCGAGGGCTTCGTCGTCGTCTATCCCGAGGGGGTCGGGCGGAGCTGGAACGCCGGCAACGGGGCGCTGGGCGAGGCGGGGCGGAAGCGAGTCGATGACGTCGGGTTTGTCGATGCGGTGATCCGCGATGCGTACGCGCGCTGGAAGTGCGACGCGGCCCGCATCTACCTGAGCGGGTTCAGCAATGGATCGCTGCTCGAGCACCTCTACGTGTCGCAATTCCCGGGCGTCGTCGCGGCTGCTGGCTGCGTGAGCGGGGGGTTCTCGCGGCTGCCTGTTCACGGCATCGGTGTGGGTTTCTTGCCGTTTATTCGCATGGTCCACGGCTTCGCGGACGACCACGTCCCGTTCGCGGGTGGCCGTGGCGCCGCCGCGATCGAGCCGTACGATCACCTGCCGATCGAGCAGACGGCGTCGTGGTGGCGTGGGCAGGGCGCTGACGTCCACACGATCTGGCACCCAGACGGGCACGTGTGGCCAGCCGGGGAGGCGGAGATGCAGTGGGCGTGGATGAGGGGGATCAAGTGAGGCTCTGGCTCGACGACGAGCGCCCGGCGCCGCCCGGCTGGGAGCTGCGCCGCTGGCCGCAAGACGTGATGCGCGACCTCGAAAAGTTCCGCGTCCAAGAGGTGTCACTTGATCACGACCTCGGCGACGACGATGTGGGCACCGGCTACGACGTGCTCGCGTACATCGAGCGTGAGCTGGCCGAGGGGCGCATGGACCGAGCGCCGCGCATTCACATCCACACGGCCAACCCCGCTGCGCGGCTGCGGATGATCGCCGCGCGGGATTCGATCGAGCGGCTTCAGCGGATGATCGATGGGGCGCACGAATGAGCCGCATCAAGGACTGGCTGCGCTACCCGCGCACGACGCAGGAGCGGCGCGCGAGTCAGGTGGTCGATGGTGAGCCGGCGCCGCGTCCGTCGCGGACTATCAAGGCGTTGCCGAGCGCGTGGGACGACCAATGGCGGCACGTCGAGAAGTGCTGGAAAAGGTTTCGTCGTGTGCGGTGGCGCGAGGAGGTGCGGCGTGCGCGTGGGGATTGAGTACGGCAACGACCCCGCCGGGAATCCCCGCGTCCCGCCCGCGACCTTCGCCGGCATCTCGCGGAGCGTGAAGATCGCGAACGTGCGCTGGCAGGACTGCGAGCCGATCGCGTGGCCGTCGTGGTGGCCGTTTCCGCGGTATCGCTTCGACTGGCTCATCAAGCAGCTCGACGGCTGGCGCGCCGCGGGTTTCGATCACGTGACACTCGTGCTCAAGTGCGCGCACGCGAGCTACACCGCCGCGACGTACACGCCCCCGCCGGGGTTCACCTCGGGATTCCTCGGGATCGCGAGCGCGCCGCCGAAGGATGCCGCGGCGTGGAACGCGCTCGATCGCTGGGCTCGCGCGCTGGTGCGTGCTGTGCGCGGCCGCGTCCAGGTGATCGAGTGCGAGTCGGAGTGGCAGTCGCCCGCGTGGTGGCTCGGTGGGCTCGACGAGTACATGCGCTGGCTCGGCGTGCTCGACAACGCGATCCGCGCGGAGGAGACCGAGATCGATCTATGTCTCGGTGGGCACTCGCTCGACGGGCTGCTCGACGACGATCCCGACGACGACGAATTCAACGCGCAGGTGATGGGGCTTCCCGAGCCGCAGCGCACGGTGATGGTGCGCGCGCTCGACATGGGGCGTGCGGCGCTGGCGACTGGCGCGTTCGACGTGGTCGACATCCACTCGCTTGGGTCGTCGACCGGCATCGCGCCCAACGTGCGGCGGGTGCGTGAGTGCTTGCCGGCGTGGTGGCGCGGCGAAATCACGATTGGCGACGCGTTCCCGGGCGAGCCGGTGTGCCCGTCGCCGACGCAGGGATTCCCCGGCGACCCCGAGCTGATGGCTCGGCTTCTGCGGCGCGAGGAGTGGGCGTACGCCGAACTCGAAGCGCGGCAGCGCGTGGTAACGGCCGCAAAGATCGAGGCGGCGCGGGCCTCGGGATGTTCGCAGGTGAATTTCGGGCCGTTTTACGACTACGGCCTGCCTTACCCATGGCAAGGGCTTACGCGACCCGACGGAACGCTACGCCCTGCGTGTCAGGAAATTCTATCGGCGGGTTCAACGTGAGCCCAGTTTCTACCTGTAGAAATCGCATATATCGTTGCTTTGTTTACCGACAGTCGTCGCGCAATTTCGGATCTAGTAACCCCGTCGGCAAGGTCACGCTTCACGCAAGCCACAGACTCTTTCGTGAGCTTGTATCGACGTCCAGGCTGGCGAACTGGTTCGTCGACGTCGACCCAGCCTTCTCCGCGCGCAATGCGCTTCGCTTGGGTGACAGATATGCCGAATTTCTCGGAAAGCCAAGCGCTGGTTTTTCCAAGCCTCGCGAGACGTCGAAGTTCGGCCACACCGCTTGCCGTCATCTTTGCATGCGGGCTTCGCTCTCCGTCCATGGACGTTCCGTGAAGTCGCATGTCTGCAAGATTTTCCGCGTGCGTCCCCCACTTGAGATTGTCGGGTCGGTTGTCGCTTGCCACTCCATTCAGGTGGCGTACCTCTGCGCCGATCGGTGGTTCGCCATGGAACGCGCGGCACACGATGCGATGCACGGAAACAGATTGGCGTCGTCCGGGCGCACAAAGCCGAACCAGCCTGTATCCGCCATGGTTCGTCCACGAAACGAGCGGCTTCCATCGTCCGCTCTTGACGGACCAAACATTGCCATCACTCCCGGCGAGGTATCCTGGAAATCCATCAATCGGCCTAAATTCAATCGTGTTGTTCATATGCGACAATTATCCCATAACCACGATGGTCTATTTTATAAATCGGACGGCACGCCGCGGCCGGTGTGCGATGTGATCCGGGCGGCGCAGTGAAATACATCTGCTGTCGCTGCGACACCCGCGCGGAGGTGAGCGTCGGGCACCATCTGTGCCGGGCGCCGAGCAACGATGAGATCGACGCGGCAATCGCGGAGCGCCTGCGTAGAGGACACATCGACGAGGATGGCGCGTGGCGCAGCCTGTGGCAGTGGTCGTGCGTGTTTCGGGAGTGTGTTGACGACCTTTCGCCCATCGCCCTATCCCGCGGCTACCGCTGGACCCTGTCACAGGTCGGAAACGGCACCGAGTACCGCGCCACGTTCCACCACAACATCGACACGCTCGCATCGACGGCGCTGGATCGGACTCCGGCGCGGGCGTTTGCGCGGGCGTGGTTGAGGCTGCCGAAGGAAAGTGAAGGTGGGGCATGACCGTTCGTAGAAGGTGGCATCGGATTGCCAAGAGAGATCCAAAAACAGGACGAATCTCTCCATCTCATAGGAGCGGACGAACGCCGGAATACGCAACGTGGAACGCAATGGTTCAGCGATGTCACAATCCGGGCAGTCAATCGTGGTCCATTTATGGCGGTCGAGGAATTTCGGTTTGTGACCGATGGCGCGAATCATTCGAGGAGTTCCTTGCAGATGTGGGTCCTCGTCCGTCTTCGCGCCACTCGCTCGACCGTATCGACGTCAACGGTCACTACGAGCCCGGAAATGTTCGGTGGGCGAGCCTGGAACAGCAAAATAGAAATAGGCGCTCGAATAGGTTTGTAGAATTTCGAGGCGAGCGGCTGTGCGTGAAGGAATGGGCAAACCGGCTCGGCGTTTCAGGTGAGTGCATCAGGGTCAGGCTCAACAAGGGATGGCCGATTGAGAAGGCGCTTACGACGCCGTCTGCCAGGGTGAGGTCGAGGCAGTGAAAACCATCTACAAGGGTTCCGTCAACGACTCGATCGTCAAAGCGCTCACCGCCGCGCCACGCGTGCGCGATCTCGTCGTCACCGTCGAGGCTGGCGCGTCGAAGATCAAGGCGCTCGCCGCTGCTGACATCAAGGTCGGCGCTTATTTCAAGACGGGCGGTGCTCACGATCCAGCCGGTGGCGACAAGCGAGACGCTGCCGTGTGGACCGCGGCGCTGGGGATGCTGTGGCCTGTCAACGGCAAGCTCGTTCGCGAGCCGAATCAGGGATGGTTCTGGGCGGATCTCCAGCGCTACGCCGAGTCGTGGGCCGATCAGGTCGTCATCCCGCGAATTGCAGCGCGGCTCTCGGACGCACCAGGTGTTAGCGTGGTCATGCTCGACAACTGGGGCGCAGTGTGGCCAGGGAACCTAAGCCCGACGCCGCCCGACTTCGATCCAGCGCGCTATCTCGCCGCGTGCGAGGTGGTGTTGGCGCGATGTCGTGCGGCGTTCCCTCAACTCGCGTTTATACCGAACGGCTACAACGATTGGAATGAACCTGGGCTCCGTGGCGAATCGGCGTGGTCGAGTGCGCAGGGACTTTGGTTCGAGGGATTCCGCGCGAAGGTCGGCGGCACGATCTACGACGCGGCGAGACTGAATGCGCGGCTGCGCGCCTTCGAGTCGACCGATTCCGACCACGGCCTAGCCGGCGTCGCTCACGACTACTTCGCCACGACGGACTACGGCAAGCGGCTCTCGACACTGGCGGCATTCCTCGCATGCGCTGGGGATCGCTCGTATCTGCATCTCGATGGTACGGCGCTCGGGTGGGCAACGCCGGAGCAATCGATCGCCGGTTGGCTAGGCGAGCCGCGTGGGCGCGTGGGCATGGTGGGGCAGGTGCTTGAGCGGCGGTACACGAATGGGATCGCGGTGATCAACGTCTCGGGGGCTGGCGCGGCATTCGACTGCGCCGGATGGCGCGAGGCACGGATTACGGATGCGGGCGCGGTGTGGAGCGCCCCGGTGCCGCGGGTGTTGGCGCATGGGGAAGGGGTGGTGGTGCTGACGTGACCGACAACCGCCTATTCCCCGGATGGGACACGATGCTGTGGCCATCACCGCTCGGCGGCGAGTGGACATCAAAGACCCCGGGATGGCTCGGGTCGGATGTCCCGTTCGAGCAGGGATCGCGAGCGCGGCTGCGCGAGCAGTGCCAGGATTATTCGACCATTGGCGAAGGTCCGTTTTTCGAAGTCCTCGACGGCGTCATCATGGCACAATGGTGGCATGGTGGACGATGGCCAGTCGAAAGCGCACATTGAAAATCCGCACTTACACCGTCGTATCCGAAGCCGTTGAGCGCGGTGTCGAATGCGGCCTGTCGCGCGCCTACAAGCACAGCGACGAAGTTCTCTCAGAATCGCAACGAGCACAAATCGTCAATCAAGTTGCTCGTGCGACAATGGAAATGCTCGACGACGTGATCGATTGGGGCGA